>CAYJAI010000001.1:0-9046 GCA_964368395.1 uncultured Christensenella sp.
ACTTTATATGTAATTTTCTATTTTACTACTGGTTTTATCTTTCTCAAAATTAGTTTTATCTTTCTCAATACTAACTTTATCTTTCTCAATACTAATTTTATCTTGCTCAATAACATTTTAACACACTTTTTAGCCACTTCTCTTTTCCTTGCATTTAGTTTTTGTCTTCACTAATTTTAAAATGTATATTGACAAAATATTCTTTTTATGTTAAAATAAACAAATAAACAAAAGAAAAAGGTGGTTCGTTATGAAAAATATTAAACAAGAAACTATCAAAAAAGAGTTTAAACAAATTAAAGCAACAAAAGAAATCAAAGAACAGGCGGAGATTAAGAAAATTATGAGCAAATACCAAAGGTCCACTGTCTGTGAAAGTTGTAATATAAAATTTGATTTTGATGTTAGTGATACAAAAACAATCAGAACAAACTACTATGATGGCTGGAACCAGGCTCATCACTCTGATTCGCTTGTTGTGAATTGCCCTAGTTGCAAGAGAGAGCAGGTTGCTGAGGAACCAACTATAAAAGAAAGGCTCGCTTTGAAAAAATGTGGTATTAAATTAAACACCTATGAAAGAGATTATGAGTCTATTCTTTAATTGCAACAAAAACTCAACTTTAATTTCTTAATTTTTAATGATATAAAATTAAGATAACAGAAATTAGCAAAGAGTAGAATTGCTTAATAAAAAATAAAGTTTTTAAAGCATTAAACAAAATAACACTAAAATTCTTTCTAAAAAGATTTATATTTTACTTTATATCTAAATTTCATTTTACCTTTACTTCATTAGATATTTAAGTTTTAAGCGATAAAAAAGTTTATATTATACTTAATTTAAAAAGTAAGCACAAAAAAAACAGAGGATAAACTCCTCTGTTTTTTGTTAATCAAGTCATTGCAATTAAACCAAAAGTTGTTTCCTTTGTAAACCAAAACTTGCTTTTTACAAATCAAAGGTTTGTTCGGAACTTTAAAGTCGTTTTATTTCTTATCTTTTAAGCCTCTGAAAACAGCCTCTGGTAACTCTCTTGCCGCTCTATTTATTTCTGTTCTCATACTTTCCATTGCGGTTCTCAGTGAATCAGTTGTAGATGTTATTGTTTGTCCTGCCGAACCCACTCTATCCGCAGCTGCACTTAACTTCTGTATTGCAGCATTTAAACTTTCAATAACGGCTGGGTCCATAACAACCTTTTGCGCCTCATCATCAACATCATCTGTTTGTAATACGATGTCACTACCTGTAAGATTAACATCATTAGCGTTTCCACCATCACCAGTTCCGCTACCAGACTCTCCTCCGCCAGCACTAGGTCCGCCACTGCCCGCTCCTCCACCAGCGCTTGTTCCGCCAGTTCCACCAGCGCCTGCACCTGCTCCTTGTTGTCCATATTTCCACTTCTTAAACTCTGCTAGTTGTTGAGCCTCAGGCATTGCACCAATACTTTTCTCATTGCCCTCCTCAGATTTCCATAACTCAAACTCTGCCTTCTCTTGTTCCTTATAACCAATTTGGGAATCCTCATCTTTATCTGCTCGTTCTTTCCCAGAACCTAACTGTGCCGCATAACTTGCTAGATTCCCTCTTTTTGTTTTCTTACCCTTTGCATCTTTGCCCGAAAAGATAGGCAGGGCTCCCATAATACTCTCACCCTTCTTTGCTCTATCTAAGGTGTCTCCATAAGTAAACCTTTTCGTTGCAGATCCACCCGCTGTTAAAACCCCGTCCCACGCCGTTCCCAACTCTGTTAAATATCCTTGACCCTTAGAATAACTTGTTAACTGGCTACGCAGCCCTTTCTTTTTTATATCTTTTTGTTCTGCCGCGCGTTGCCCCTTTATTGCACCCTGTAAATCATCAGCAGAACCTGTAAACGCTGTATCGCCTTTCCTCTGAAAACTCCTACGCACAACTTTTCCACCTTGATCTGTGAAATATTTACCCTTTTGCCTTCCTTCTTCTCTCCAATTTTTCATTGCGGTAGAATCAGCAGCACCTGATTTTGTATACACCTTAGATGCTCCACCCTTAACCGCTCTTCCTGCTACCTTAGTAGCCGCAACGCCTAACCTAGCAGTATTGATTGCACCTGCGCCCACTCTTCCTGCCATAGAGGTGACACCATCTTTTTTGCTATCTCCCTTTGCCAAAGCATCCTCAGAACCAATCATAGAGGATATGAGTGAACTAAACTCTTTTACAGATAATAAACCTACTATCAAGAAGATTAACTGAACAATAGAGTTGAAGACTGCATATATGCCTGTATCCGGAAAAATATCTATATCACGCAAAACGGCTAAAATTATGAACATTAAGTTCAAGCCTATTATAGGCCCATACATTGCACCTACCCGTTTGACAAATTCACCACGCCATTGCTTATATTTTGCCCCATCATCTAGTGGCATAAAAGCGACAAAAGGTGGCGAAACTACAAATAATATGGAAAGTTCAAACAACCTCTGAATTATTCCTATACAAGAGGTAAGTAAAAGCATTGCTGCGACAAACCCACCCATAAAGCCTATCAGATAGTTATAACCCAAAAACAAGTCATAGAAATAATATGTCCACGCAAAATTACTTGTATCAAAAGTTTCTATATAGTAAGCATTAACATTTTTCATCAAACCAAGAGTAAACATATGGTCGCCGGATATGTTAAAGGTATGGTCGCCGGGCGTTTCCACCCTTTGCAAAAAGGCTTCATCAATAGCAAGTGCTATCTCTTCCTGAGATATTCCGGGAACATTAAGCCCTAAATACTGCCCTATTTCAGAATCTTTAATTTGTTGAGCAAAGGCAGCATCATTTCGGGCTCTATTAGCATCGTGAGAGGCGGCAAAAAATACCGTGGTACTCAAAGAGGAGGCCTGCCCAGAAGTCGCCTCATCTAAGGATTTTAAAAACACATTTGCTATCCAAATACCCATCAAACAAACCACTGGAACAACCGCAAAATACGCCAAGGATTTTATGGCACGACCGATTATAGGGCCTTTTGGATTTGCACCTTTTTCTACAAACTCACTACGAATAATAGCAACAAAGGTGGTAACAAATAGCAACATTATAGCAACTACCAGAACGCCCCAAAAAATAGACATTATGATATCACTGGTAAGTATGGATAACACCATATCCCCGCTCTGCTCTTCGCCCTGATAATAGTATAAGTCCAGACCTGCCATAGAACGGAAAATGCCCTGAACGCAATCTATTAACCAAAAGAAACCTATTTGAAAAGCATAAAGGAGCATAGAAATAGGAGTGATAAAAATACTTAACATTTTCTCAACCATACCATTGAGCATTGAGCCTAGCCAACTAGCAATGCCACCAAGTTGTGGGGATAAAGGTTGCAACTATGTTCCCTCCTTTTTCACTCTTTTGATATATTTTAGCAAATAACACTTTCAATGTCTAGTCATTTTGCAAAATAGTAGTCAAAAAAGTAAATCATTCTACATTATCTTACCTATTTTTCACATTTTTATTTAATTATACATTATATATTTTGCCCTTTATGTGGGGCTATAAAGGGTAGAAGCATAAGCATACTCAAATTTCCTCCTTAAATTACCCTTTCTGACTTTTGCATATATTTAAGAAAGTAACCAAACTTTTAATTAAATCAGTTTTATAGTTAAAAGTGTTGCTGTTATTTTTACTGTTGTGTTAGCGTTTGCTTGATAGGGGCACTACTGGACTTGTTTCAGAGTTTAATTCAGCACAAAACAAGAACTATAACAAAGATGAATTACCACTTTTAGTTTGTTTAAAATTGTTTACTATCCATTTATTCAGATTTTCTTGCAATCGCTTTTCCTGCCCTTTTCCCTATCCTTTTTGGTGTTACGTCTACTATATTCAAATCAGAAAAAATAAAAACTTCCAAGGTTTAACCTGAAAGTTTTACTCAACTAAATAAATCACTCCAATCCCAAAAGGTTGGCATTATCAAAAACTTGAAATTATACTCTTGTTCCGGCTGCTCATCTATAATTTCAAAAACAAACTCAAAATATGAGTCCTCACTGCTGGATACTAAACTATCCCACACACTTGCCTCTAAACCTAAGTCAGTATACCACTGAGGAAGTTCCGCATTTTCATCCATACGCAATAAGGTATATAAATCTTTCAAGTCGGCATTGTCCTTACTGTTAGAGTGATATCCTCGTTCAATATAATCTGTTTGCTCATTTGCCTCAAATCCCAAAAGATAAATTTGATTGAAGTATTGCTCAGACAACAACGCTTCCAAATCTATACTCCATACCGCATTTCTCTCACGGTTATCAAAAAGTTCGGTCGGCTCTGTCCAAAACTCTTCATCCCCTGTCCATTCTTTATCCATATCCTCATTAGCCCAGTCACAGCCTTCTGCACTGTTTAAGTTCAGTATAGTAAGAGGAAGGGTGAAATTTATCCTGCCCATAAGTGTATTAAGATTAACGCGTAGCCAAATTCTCATAGAAAAATTAGTTTCAGAATCTACATATATAGTCAAACTGTCCATTTCAGTCATATTCTTTGGGAAGAACATTGCGCTTTTATACTGTGCATATTCCATATTGTTGAGTTTACGCGGTGCTCCTTCGGTTCCTGGCACTCCCGGATTGAAAAACTCCTTTGAGGCTAAATCACGAACTTCCATAGCGTATGTTCCTATGAAACCCTCATCAATATAACCGTTTCCGTTAGAGTCAACCTCTTCACCCATTACTATATCCGAAAGATTTTGAACCAAAGTTTCCACTTTGGAGGAATATCCCACAAAAAACCCTTTACTTGTTAGTTCTGAGTAAGTGTCATATTCTTCATTTGTAAAACTTGGGTTATACTCACTATCTTTATTTATGTCGTAGAACTGTGCAGCATTTCCCGGTTCAGCAAAATTCTTAATTCCATTATCATAACTTATAACCTCAGTGCCTATAACTTCTTGCTCTATAAATTGCTTAATCTTTCCCGCTATGCTGTCTGTGTCTGACATTTCGCCCATTTCAAAGCCTAGTTTGGCAAACTCTTTGATGTATGCGTTAATTGTTGAAGTAACATCTCCCGAAGCATCTGCCCAACTTGTTTTGTAACTTGTATTATATAACTCATTCAAAACTATTTCCATTAACCTAAGTTGAACAAAATCTTTATGCTTTGCTATATAACTATTAGCATAATAATCTGCTCCATCGCTTATATAATTTTGACCCAAATACAAAATCCACGCCTTATTATTTTCAGTGGAATATATCGGGCTCAAATATGTGCCGTCATAATCCCAACCAGTCAGCACACCTTCAATCCTATATTGGTTTGTATCAAAAATATTGACATCTCTTTCTTGGGGAGAAATCGCCTGTATTTTTGTTGCATAATCCCCGTCCTCGCTGACTATATCAACAGCCTCAATTCCGCCCCCGAACTCACCTAATAAGTAGCATAAAACATACTCAGAAAGAACTTCAAACTGAGCGGAAACATTGGTATAAAACCTCGCCCGTTCGGCATTTGTCACCTCATTTCCACTTTCTGCACCAACAGGTGGGATGGACACTATACGAACACCATAGCAATCATTTATCAAATCATCAAAATATACCCAGTTACCCTCTGCGTCCTGTTCAAATTCAGGGTTTGTCACGGGCTGTTCATTGGTGTGGTCGTTGTTAGTGTTGCCTGAGCCACCTCCGCCAGTTCCGCCACCTCCGCCACTCAGCCCCGGAACTAAGGAACATCCTGAAAAACCAAAAAAGAGAGCAAAAGCGCAGAATAATCCCAAAATTTTGGAAAATACTTTCTTCACTTTTACCCTCCCTCAGGGCTTGTCTCCCCTAGATTTTTAAACATTGCAATTCAGGCGCAACAGGGGCAGAACCTTCTACCCAACCAAAGATTGCATCAGCATATGTTACAAACAAATACATCAACAGCACTAACACAAATATAGCAACAAAACCTATTATTGCGTTAACCATACGGCTTTTTGCCTCTTGTCTTTTATCTGCGCTATCTGCTTTCGCAAGGTTTACTCCTAAGTATACCGCATATATGATACCCGCTGCTCCTACAACTATCATAATAGGAACTAAAATGTAACTGATATACTCAAAAATCTGTTTTGCTAAGGCAGATAAACCATCAGTCCCCTCTGTTATGTCCAACATAAAATTACCTAATGCTAAACTGAAAAAGTTCATAAATCAAATCCTCCCGATTTTTATTTGATTTTAAAATATGTTTTGCATCTTTAAACAAAATATGTAAAAAAGCACAAAAACATATATGTATGCTCATATAGTATCAAAAAAAAAACACAAAAGCAAACATTTTTGACATATTTTTACAAAAATTTTAATTAAGTATTTTACAGTATCCTTTCCCTGAATATTGATGAGATTTTTTCAAGCGTGCAAAATATTATGTTGGGGGATGGCGATAACAATATAATATTTATTTATGGATATGCCTCACCCCCTTTCAGACTTAGGTGGTCATCTGTTTGGTTGATTGATTTTGATTTGCATTTCTGTTTGATGGTGTATGATGTCAAAGATTTTTGTATTCACTTTGTTTCTTTTACTTTTTTATTTTATATAATGCTTTAAAGATTTTCCTTTTTCCTTTGTTTTTTTTGCTTTTTTTTATTTTATAAGGTATAATGTTTGCAAGATTAAGATTCGGAGGATAATATGAACGCTTTTGTTAAATATCTTGCTTTCTATATAGGGGTGGCTATTTTATGTTTAATTACTGGCGGTATAGTAGGCCCGCTTTTAGACAGTAAGCCATTAAGCATTGAAAATATGTTTACCGGAACATACTCTATTATAATATCCGGAGTTTTATTTTTAATATTCATTCTTTTTATGCTGTTACGCATTTCCTCGGGAGAGAAAAAAACTCCCTTATTCAAATCTAGCAAGCAAAAAGTTGAGGTTCAACAATTTTTTGACTCCCAATGGCTAACTGAACACGAAATGAATAAAAAATATCCGCTAGTAACATTTAAACATTTAGGTTCAGTGAAATCAGGAATACCTATTCGCGCTGAACTTTCAGGTAATGATGTTCGCATAAATATGAAAGATGAAAACTGGCACGCAATGGTTATAGGAACTACTGGAAGTGGTAAAACGGCTGGTTTTGTAAGCCCTTGCATCCAAATATTAGGTGCGTGTAAAGATAAGCCTTGTTTGGTTATAAACGATATGAAAGGTGAACTTTTTCGTGACCATAGTGAACATTTAAAAAAGAATGGGTATAATGTAATTGCCTTAGACCTTAGGGATACTTTTAGTTCCACACGCTGGAATCCTATGGAAAAAGCCTTTAATGCTTTTCAGCGAAGCCTAAATTTATATAGTGAAATTAAAATACATTCTAACAAAAACCCTGCTGATTTGGGTTTGGAAATACTTGCGCCTGTTTACAATCGTGAATGGTATGAGTTTGAGGGGCGCGCATATCCTTCTCGCGCTGTTTTAGAAAATGACTTAAATGCAATGAAAAAACGATTACGAGATGACGCTTACGAAGACTTAAACGATGTAGCCATCACTCTTTGCCCGCAAACCTCACAGGGCGATAGTGCAACTTGGGAGCGCGGAGCAAAAGATTTCGTTTTGGGAACAATGCTTGCTATGCTTGAAGATAGCGCTTTTCCTGAACTGGGTATGACCAGAGAAAAATTCAATCTATACAATTTATATAAGATTTGTAACTTACGAGATGATGATGCCGAAAATCAGTTTGGTTCATTATCAAAATATTTTCACGGCAGAGATAAACTTTCTAGCGCTGCTCAGTTAGCCGGTCCTATTGTGAACAACGCCCCTACCACCACACGCGGTTATATGGGAATTGTTTCGGGATATTTAAGTTCTTTTGCGGATGAAGGTATATGTTTTGCTACCAGTGCAAATGAAATGGATTTCGAACACTTCACCGACCGCCCTAGCGCACTTTTTATAAAAGTTCCTGATGAAAAGGATACACGACACGGTATAGCCACTATGTGTATTCTGCAACTATACAAAACTTTGGTAGCCACCGCAAATATGACTACCTCCTTATGCCTTCCACGCCGTGTATACTTTATCCTAGATGAGTTTGGAAACCTACCTAAAATTCCAAAGTTTGATAATATAATAACGGTAGGACGAAGCCGTGGTATTAGTCTATTTTTAGTGGTTCAGAGTTATACGCAGATTAACATAAAATATGGCGATGCTGTGGCAGATACCTTGAAAAGCAACTGTAATATCCACTACTTTTTAGGAACAACAGATGCAAAAACAAAGGAAGATTTCAGTTTACGCTGTGGAACTACATCAGTAGACACCACTTCCTCTACTAAGAATAAGGGCAAGGATTCAAACAGCACCAGTGTAACAACTAATAAAACCAGCGTTCGCCTGATTACTGTGGATGAATTAGGACTGCTCAAACCGGGTGAGATTATAGTAAGTATGTTTAAAGAAAGCGCTATACGAAGCACCTTTACTTTTGCTCATAAAGCAAGCCACGTGTATAATATGACACACGCAAGACAGCAGTATGTTCCTGCTCGCTTCTTGAACACTGAGGAAGTTTATTACGATATACGCCTAAGAAACCGCAAGGTTTTGCGTGATGTGTAATGAGTCAATATAAAAAGGTTGATGTGGTTGTGGCTACCTAAGAAACTGAAAGGTTTTGCGTGATGTGTAATTGATAAATTTTGGCGTTACATTCTTTGCTTAATGTATTAGAGAACAAGCAATTAGAACGGGGCTTGATTTTGGTGATGCGTGGTTGATAAATTGTGCGTGGTTATGAAAGGAGGAGCGATTGATAAAAGGACTCTAAACTTCTTGCTTAAAATTTACACGCGTAGAATATGTATTGCTTGAACTTCTTGCTGAAATTAAATTCAAACTAAATAAACATAAAAAAGTGCACTGCACTTTTTTTTACTTACTCTCACTTATTTTTCATTTTCATCTACTTACCTTACGCTCAACTTAGGCAAGCACCTTGATATTGAAA
>CAYJAI010000001.1:9146-25344 GCA_964368395.1 uncultured Christensenella sp.
CTCAACTTAGGCAAGCACCTTGATATTGAAACTCGTAAGTGCTTTATTTTATTTACTTACCTTACTTTCACCTACTTTTTGCGTTCAGTTTTTCAGATAAACTGTTTTTTCTATATTTTCATTTTCTTACTTCTTATTTTCCAACTTTTTATCTTCTACTCTTTATTTTCCAACTTTTTATCTTCTACTCTTTATTTTCCAACTTTTTCTCTTTTTATATTTATTGCTTACTATCTTCTCACTTGCCTTTTATGTTTATTGTATTCTCCTTTCATCTTTTTCATCTATATTTTCAAACATTACAGAAACTTTTTCGGATAAACTCTTTTTCTTAATATAATATTAAAAGGTTTTTATTTTTTCTTGTATATAAAGCATCCTAAAAACAAACAATATTTTTGGTGGTTTTTGCAATTTTTTGTATATTTTAGTTGTTAAAACGGGGGCAATATGCTAAACTTTCTCTAAGTGACAATATCCTTCAATTTGGTGCGGGAAAACAAAGTCAAAGGAGTTCTCATGCAAAATAAATCTTTAAATAAATTTTGGTTAATCTTATGCCTGCCGGTAATACTGTCAGTTTTTCTTATTTTAAGTGTGGGTGGTGTGAGTGTGAAAACCTCTACCTCTGTTTCGGCAAGCACAACTAACCCGATAAAAGTATCTTTGGTAACAGTGAATGATATCTATTCAGATACTGAGTATGATGCATCTGCCAACACCCCTAGCATAATAAACACTGATATCAGCGCACAGTCTGTAACCTATGATGGAACTAACATAAATTTTGTAATGTTAAACAACAGTTATCCTGAATTGCAAAATGGTGAGTTTTATACTAACGGAAATTATACCGAATTATCCGGAGCATACACTATAAATAAAGCGGATGGCGTTTTTAGTTCAGTTGAATGGAATGGCGGAACTTATGAGCGCGATTCTCTTACAAAAAAAATTCCAATAGGACTTACTTTCTATTTCTTCGATGCGGGCAAAAACAAGGTTTATGAATACCCCAACTCTCATCAGGCTTTACACCTAAATCTAGGAGATAGCACAACTTCTTACCAGACTATAAACGCAACAATAAAACTTAACGGTCAGGAAATAAGTCGTAATGAGAACATTGTAAGTGGTAATTACCAGTATTTTCAGCAATTTTTCCACGGTTTAACTTCAAGCACAGTAAACAAGGAAAATTTTCATACTAGTTTTAACACAAAGTCTAACATTGATTCAACACCTCTTGAAGTGGTTGAAGGGCTTTATGAAATAAGCATAGACTATCGTGATGCAGGCTCTAACCCTAAAACGGAACATTTTAAATTTTATTTGGTAACTTCGGACACATATGCAAATGAGGCCGAAAGCGTAAATTTTAGTTGGACACAAAAGAAATTCTCAACTGAGCAAGGGGACACTTATGCAGTTGAACACTTTTTCAACCAAACAAATATTGGAACCACAATGTATGATGACACAGAGGTTACCCCCTCTGAGGAAAAACTTATCTTCCCTACCGTGCAATTCAACCCTGAAAAGTATCAGGTGGCTTATAAAAGAGTTCTATACAACTATAATGAAACAGGTGCTTTCTCCTTTGAAACTACAAATGATGCGCTAACCGAAGGAAAATTGACCTTGACCATAAAACAAAATAATGTCACTATCTCAACTGAGACAAAAAGATTAACACGCGAATCTGTCAATAAGCCTTTTATAGCAGAGTGGGCTTTTGAAGACTTAGGCGATTATGAGTTTTATAAAAACTGTATGATAAAGACAGGCAAAAACTCGTATAAGGTAGATACCTCGGGAAGTATTGCTGTAAGCGATAGTTTGAAAAGTTTGCTTAAAACAGAAGCCTTATACTTAAATGGCTTTCAGGCAATATATGCAGATGGCGGAAAGGGTGAAAACTATTTAAGAAATGAACAATACAACAGTGATTTCACCTTTTTAAATGATTCTATTCCCACAATATCCAAACCAGCCTCGGGCTCAGTAAATATAGGCACTAACTCTATAACAATGGGAAGTAACACTTTAAATTTCAACAACTCTTTATCCTTCACTAACCAGCCTCCTATTTGGATGAAATACAATGCAACGCTGAATAATACCGCAAATTCCAGTTGGTATATTTTTACAGACAAGCAAGGTGTTATCAAAATTAAAGATTATAAGTATGCTGAACGATTTGAAGACCCGGGCAAATATTTTGTGCTCATATCTTTTAAAGATAAATCAAAACCAACCAATTCGTGGACACAGCAATTTATTGCTTTTGAGATAATCAACACACCACCTACTGCAAGCATACAGGCTACTGATAGAGAAGCAGGTAGCGATTTGGTGGATAGCAGTAATGTCATCATCAATGATTTATCTACTGCAATTTCAAATGAAGGATATACAAATAAAAATGTTTATATAACTTGGGATAAAGCTGGACCTTTCAATGCGTCAATTTATGCTGTCTATTCTCAAAAGAATTACAACACCAACACCGCGGTAAAAAACAAGGTTTCTTTTAACGGTTTAGTGCGTTATTATGAAAATGAAGCTCCTTACGGCAATAGCAATACCACCATTTTCACTGAAAATAGTGAGTATACAATAGAAGTGTTTTGGTCTAACTCAAAAGAATCTTCAATCACTTTAAGTTTTATAATTGATAAAAGTGATATAAGTGGAATTATGGCTTTGGGAGTCAACGCTAGCACAAAACAACTTAATAACACCTCTACTTTTACAAACAATATCCTTTCGCAAAACTCTGAGGATGGCTTCAATTTAATAACCAATCAACCTTTCGCTTGGACTTGGGAGGATAAAACCAGCGGATCGCCTATAACGGCAAAGTGGTGCTGGTCATCCTTAACAAGCATATCCGACTACAACTTGCCCGAACTTATTGCTAACACAGAAAATCAGGAATGGGTTCTTGCAAACGGTCAGTTCGGATTATTAACCCCTTTATCCAACTATGCCTATACCAAAGTTAACGCAACTAATTTTAAAACAACTAATTTTTCCACATCTCAAATTGTTTCTACATCAAGGATGTGTATTTTAGTTTTGTCCGACACAGCAGGAAACACCGCTACTTTTGTAACCATTTTGGACAATATTGCACCTGAGTTTATTCAAAAAGAGGCTGGCGCTGAAAACGCTACACCTTCTACAATCATATCCAAAACAACTCAAATTACTTGGGGAACGCATAAGGCATTATCTGTTCGGACAGATGAGCAAAGCAATGATGTTCAAGACTTAATTGCCTCGGCTGAGAGTGAACAATCTTGGACTTTTGGTAATGAGACTTTTTCGGTCTCGGATATTTTACTAAACGCTTTGAACACTTATTTTAAGGAAAATTCTTCAAATAATTTATTCTATACTTCAAACATAGAGCGTTCTACTATCCAGTTTGAAAGCGCTAATCAATATAGTTTATCCCCTACCCTCTCAGGTAGCACTTGGACAAACACTTCTATTTGGGTAGTGGTAAAAAAGAACGCAGATATTTATCAAACTTACATATCTTCTGATTACAATCACGGCACACAGATAGGAACGCCGTATAATAATATGACTCCTATACAACTATCGGATGGTCTGACTATGACTCCACAGGGGGTTACCATAAATGTTTATGACCGGTTAAACAACCAACGCTCACGCACTAAACAAATTAGTCTAGACAAATCTCAGGGAAGTATGTTCAGCCATAGTGGCTCTGTTTCAAATGATGGCGTATCCAACACTACGGATGTAAGTAATGAAGCGGATTTGGACGACAAAACTAAAACAAACCGAAAACAACTTTTTAACAACAACTCTACAAACCGAGATTTTGCAACTTTTAGTTTTCTGCAACAGTCTTCGGGTATATTTCGAGTAAAAGCAATAACCCTAGATTTTTACGCTCTAATCTATGATGTAAATGCCGAAAATTATCCTTATAGTGACATTCCTCTTTCCTCTACCTTGTATGGCGAAAGCAATACAGTAAACTGGAATGAGATTACATTAGAGGAAGTTGAGGGGGCTTACTACCATTCATCCGCCTTGAAACCAACAGGCACTGGAATCAGTCAAGCGGGAAAATATGTGGTCACACGAACATATGTTGATGAGTTTGATAGCGTGACAGAAGCAGATGAACAGGATGGCGATGTTAACAATTTACAATATACCTTTTTCGTAGATAGAACGGGCATAATAGCATTAAATAAAAGCGGAGAGTATTTAACAGGTGAAGACTTCTCCTTAGTTTTTGGTTTAGATAGTTATGGAAGTAAATATTCTGATGAAACAGCAAAAACTTTCAAAGACTTTGCAAAGCAGGCAATTGTAGCAAACGAATTTGTAAACAATTTTAAAGTCAGCACAACTTCAAGTTCAAAAGTAAAGACACCAACCTCTTTTGTTACTAATTCCAATATATTGCCTAGCAAAATAGCGCTTGAACTGATAGATGGCGTAGCGTATAAATACAAAGGAACACAAACAACAGATGATGGTGAAATAGTTGTGTATAACACTGAAAATACCAATATGCACTTAATGGTAGTAGTGCAACAATTTAGCACCACCAGTATGGTTAAACAATCTTTGTTCACTTCGGCTATAAATCAGGCAGATACTAAGAACAATGTCTACCCTATCTCTCAACTATCCTCTCAGACTTTTAACGCAGTCGGTGGATATCGAGTGATGCTTATGGATGCCAGCAACCTAACCGGAGGACTATCTGGAACTTGGTCTGATTTAATGATTTGGCAACACCATAGATTTGTCCCTAATCATACAATCTTCTCTTTTGAAGTAACCAACAAGATGCCTGAGGTAAATGCAGTTGTCCACAGCGCAAGTTTAGAAAGTCCATACAGCGCACTGGTAACTAGCAATAAAGTGTTGGATTCACAAGGGGATATGTATCTAACCAGCAACAATAATGTTATCTTGACTTTCAGTGATACCACAGATGAATACAGAGCGAAAATAGCATATAACGATGTTATCCTGATGCAAACACCATACTATCTTGATGCTTCTGCTACTTCAAAAACAGGAACAACCTCTTCTATAACCATATCTGGTGCAAGACTTTGGGATGAATCAGATTCAACCGCAATGAGTGAAACCTTTTCCGAAACAGAAATATCAAGAATAAAGGGCGAATATTCGGGCGAACTATTAACCTCTTTGACACTCAGCACCAAAGAGCAAAATAATGGTATATTATACTATAAAGAATTATTAGAGGGAACTACGGACAGATATGTATACTATATTTTACTACCTTCTGTGACTGTTTATAATGGCTTTAAAACAGACTGCTTATATACTTTAAATTATCATTTTATTGGAGACAGGGAAACATATAAGGAAATCATAAACAATACGGACGGGACTACAACCTTCTCTTATGCCACATATGAAGGGAGCACAAAAACATACATAGACCACACCGCACCCTACAAAAATTTAGTGTCACTAGTTAATAATGATACTTATTTAACTACCGCACAAAAAACAGATATTCTGGCAAACATAAATAATCCTAATTATGAATTTTTACAAAATTATGCTTTTGCAGTAGGCCCTGACTTCTTTTTAGAAGGGTTAAATGATACCGAAAACAGTTCAGAATACTATTATCAAAAATATCCTAACGGCAAATATAGCGGGGTAACTTATCAAACGGCTGTGCCGGGCAGTTATGCCTATGACAACAATACTAGCCCTAATAAATTTAGCAACCTTTTTGCGAAATTGCCTTATAGAAGTATGCCTGCTGAAAGTGGTTACTATGACATAATAGAAGTAGATAAATCAAACAACTATCGAGTTTATAGTATTTACCTGAACAAATCTGCTGTGGAATTATATGCCACGGGAACAGATGAAAGCACCGCAGAAAATGAGACTCAACATTACACCTTTACAACGGGTTTTGATATCAGCAACACACCGGTATATTCAATAAGTTTATGGCAAAATGAAGTTTCTGAAACTTTGTATGAGGCATCTGGAAAATCAACCTCTACACAGGCAGTCATAAGCGCCTACTCTTTTAATCTACAACAGTTGAATATCACAGATGCTTGGTATACTATAAAATATAGACTTCAAAATGGTAACAACTCTCAGGCTTGGAATACCATCACTATAACCCCATACTCTGATGTTCCATCTATACTTTCAACACTAAACACTTTCATTCAAGAAAGTATTGCCTCCGGAAAACTCAGTCAAGGTTGTAAAATGGAGTTTGTTATAAACAATCGTGCGGGTAACGATATTCGATTCTTCCTACAAACTCCGGGAGTTGCTATATCTCTACAAAACTTAGCACCCACCAAAATAGGCTCTTCATCTTTTAGCATAGTTCTTCCAGCGGACACTTTCTCTACTCAATATAGTAATTTCTCAGTAAAAAGAAATGGAGTAACTCCGGTAAGTGAAGACAGTAACGGTAAGAAAATAAGCGATACCGAAAACAATAGAACGGCACCTCAAAGTTTTGTTTTTAGACTAGACTCTTCTACAAAATACACCTTTGAGTGGACAGACAACTTTGGAAAAAAATATTACTTTGTGTATCCTACAACCAGTAATTTGGTGAATGAAATTACTTATGCAGAAGGCTCTAATCCACAAGTTTATAATGGAATTGTTTATACTCCTAATGACACTAAGTTCAGATACACTTCCACCTCAATAGAAAAAGTTAGCCTAACCGTAACTAATCAAATAAGCCAAGATGTTTTAATATCGTTTAACAACCTACCTTATTCCAGCACAGAGAGCGGGAATCAGATAAAAGATTTATTGAGTGCTGCCGAAACATATTCAGCATACTTCTCTTTGAGTAAAGTAGGACACACTGTTACAATTAACTTCAAATCCGTAATAAACACTCATTATACTTATGAGATACAATTTACGGATATTGACAACAACAAAACATCACATATTTTCGGTATATATTCCTTTACTCCTATAATATCCTTGACCGATACTTCGGGTGTGCCTATATGGTCAGCAGTAGGTGAAAAAGCCACTTCTAAAACAGTAGTTGCACGCTGGACAAGTGACAGCGAAATATTATTTAATCCAAGGGTAGAGGTAATTTTCAACTCAGCAACAACTACAACAATAACCTCTCCTTATATTATGAACAAGGAAGGCTCTTACACCATTCGAGTGGTAAACAATTTAGGTGTAATTAACTCACAAACAATTCAATGGACTATAAAACCTGCAACCAGTTCGGTGTATGGTGTTTACTTTAAAGAAGCCCTATTGGAAGCGCATACTGAACACTATGTTTACACCTCAGGAGAGAAAACAGAGTTTTTGAAACAATATTTCTTCTTATCAAATTCTTTGGATGCTTTTGAAAAAGAAATAACAATTATTCCAAATGAAGATAACGGTTACCAGATAGAACATATCGACTCAGATGGGAGAACACTAATTTATAAAATATTTAACAATACTTATTCCAGTCATTTTGCTGTCACACAGATTTATAGTTCAAACAACTATTTAACTACCTTTGGCATTCACACCTATACTAATCAATCTGAGCCTACCCCATCTTCTGTCATAGGCGCTGGTGAATCTTCTTTAAGACTTTCGCCCGATGCAGCAGGAAATGCTACCTATGCAGAAATTCGATGGACTACCAGTTATACCGATACCAGTAACGGCAAAAGTTATGAAAACTTCGTATATTTGTATGTGGTATATAATGACACCATCTCTATGGGAAAATACACAGGCGGAACTTTAAATCTTACCAAATCAGGAAAGTATACCATTCAAGTTCACGATATAGTAGGTCAAAACCATAGGTTCGGCTCTTCCACTTCTACTACAACTTTCACCCTAACCTTGCTCAATGATATTATATACTATGTAAACAATGAAAGCCCTATTGATAACGCCACTTATAACGGGATGGTTACATTATCTTTGGCAGACATTAGCAACTATAACTGGTCGCAAACAGGAACTATTAAAGTTTGGTTAAACAATAAACTTTCTACCGACTATGAGCAAATAGGAAATATTTGGAGATTCACTCTTGCAGGATTTTATAAAGTTGAACTTTCTACAACCACCGCAACAGGAACTCCTATCACCATAAAGGGCAATCTAACTTTCACCATAGTAGACAGTAATGAAAGCCGCTCGGTATTTGAATTTGCTAAAATTTCGGGATACACAGTGGAGAGCGTGCAAAAAATAGGATATGACGACAACTTAGGTCAAGACACTTATAGCGATATAACTGAACAACTAAAAGCGCTGACCAATAGCACTAACCTACACAACTTTACCCTATCTATGGGAACGGTGGGTGCAGGAAAGTATTTGGTAACAATAAATACAAAGGCTGGCGAATTAGTTCCGGGGCAAAGATATAGTTTCATTGTGTGGGTAAACAGCGAAGCCCCTACCCTACACTCATCAAGAGCGTGGGGAACCTCAGAAACTAGCGCTGTAACCATTACTTATAACCCAAGTTTAATATATCAGCAAGTTGGAAATTCTGTCATAACATTAAACGGAGAGGTTAAGGGAAATATAACTTCGGGAAATCAAAGCCAGACCGACCCTGTAAGTTTCGACTTCTCAAAGCCGGGGACTTACTTAGTTCAAGTGTATTCAGCAAGCGGAACGCTACTTTCCAGCCAGCGAATAACTATAACTGTTCCGTTTAATACGGCATCAATTATTTTGATTATAGTTGCAAGTTTAGTGGTAGTAGGAATAATAATTACCTTTGTAATACTCAGAACGCGTATGAAAGTAAAATAATAACCCTTATGTTATTTATTAGTTAGTGTTTAAGCATAGGGTTTGAACATAGGTTTGAACAGTTTGAACATAGAGTTTGAACTAAGGTGGAAAATCTGAATCAAAATTAGTTATTTAGTGTTTGACTAAGAGTTTGAATTAAAGTAGGTTGATTAAGTACTGAATTAGCAACCACTACTAATGAACACACAAACGCTTGTGCTACGGATAAATATTCAAACGCGTATGAAGTTGACAGTATAGAACCGCAACCCAAAAACAGGCAACCACTACGGGGGAATATTCAAAGCGTATGAGAGTGAAATAAAATAATATAAAGAACTTACACTTTTACATTATAGCCTTTCGGTGTTGCAACAGCATTAAGAAGATAAAGCAGAATCAAGCCCCTTTTTAATTGCTTATCCTCTTCTAGCAAAAAGTCGGATAACACAAAAAAGACACTTACACTTTCATAAACCGCTAATGATAAATGCTTAGAACCCCGATTATGATGAAAGAAAATCAAGCCGATTATGATGAAAGAAAATAATATAAAAAAGACACATAATTATGTGTCTTTTTTGTTTCTAAACTTATTTGTTTCTAAACTATATTATTGTTAAATGTTACACTGTCATTCTTTGCTTAGTATCTCAAAAACAACTTATTAGTTTTAATGCCTTAATCTTAAAGTGATGTTTTATAGTTTCAATGTCTAGAATAATAATTTTATCTTTTAAAACGCCTTAGATAGTGCTAAAAATTACTTGTTCATAGACACCAAAGTGTCCGCTGTCCTTTCATAGTTGAACTAAAATAATAATTTAAAGTTAACTTAGACAGTAAACCCTCTCTTACTAAACTTTTAAAGTTCCTTTTGTAAATGTAATTTATCTGTTTATATGAAAAATTATCGCTTACTAAACTGAACCGCTTTTCTAGCCTTGCGTAAACCATACTTTTTACGCTCTTTCATACGAGGGTCACGAGTCAGCAAACCTGCCGTTTTTAAAACTCCCTTGTTTTCCTCGCTTATCTTTATCAAAGCACGCGCAATACCGTGACGGATTGCACCAGCCTGACCGGAATATCCACCACCATCTACATTTGCAAAAATATCATATTTTTGCAAACTGTCTGTCAAAACAAGCGGTTGGCGAACAATTTGTTTTAGGGTATCAAGACCGAAATATTCATCTATATCTCTTTTGTTGATAGTTATTTTTCCACTACCATCTAAAAGGCGAACTCTTGCCACCGAACTTTTACGGCGACCAGTTGCAGGTATTTGATGGACATCGCTTTTTGCTTTTTTCACTGCCATATTATCTTTCTCCCTTTACTTTTAGTATTTGAGGGTTTTGTGCTTGATGGTTATGCTCTGAACCTTTATAAGTTCTTAATCTTTTCCTCATTTTTCTACCTAAACTATTTTTTGGTAACATTCCTCTAACTGCTTTCTCAACTACAAAGTCACTCTTTTCTTTCATAAGTTTACTATATAGAATTTCTTTATCCCCACCAGGATAAAGTGTGTGGTATCTGTATACCTTTTGGTTAATCTTATTACCTGTTAGTGCCACTTTATCACAGTTAATAACAATAACAAAATCGCCCATATCAGCGTGTGGTGTAAAAGTTGGCTTGTTTTTTCCGCGCAATACCATAGCCACTTGACTTGCCAAGCGTCCTAATGGAATATTTGTCGCGTCAACAATCCACCAGTTATTTACAACATCTGCTGTTTTTGGCATAAATGTTTTCATAATCTCCTCCGAAAAAAATAAAAATAAATAGCCTAATCACTCTTTTCTATGAGGGCTAATTCACGAAATGTTTAATAGACTTTTGTTAGTTTACTATAAAAGTAAGTAATTGTCAAGGGGAAACAAGCAAAAGTAACAGAAAACATAGCAACTTGAACAGCGAATTTATCTACCTCATAATAAAAATTATACCCTCCTGTTCTCTGGAAAATTTACTTCCTCATTAAAATAATTTTTTAATAAAAAGTTTATGCTCTGTTAAATTTAATCTACTAAATTAGAAAGGTAAAAAACTATTTTTCATTTTAATAATGTTATTAGAAAGCGCATAGACAAAACCAGTAATAAAATAGGAAACAAGATAAAAAATAAAACAGAAGACAAGACAGGCAAGATAAAATAGAAAAGGTAAAACAGAAAAGATGATAAAATTTACTTTTCTATATACTCTACACTTTTTAGAACAAGCCCACAAGCCTGTGCTGTTTTCCCTGCCCTATCCCGTTGACCTGAGGCTATTATGTTCGGAATTTCTTCGGGCTTTTTTTGTCCGCAACCTACCTCAATAATAGTTCCGGCTATTATGCGAACCATATTGTGCAAAAACCCGTTCCCGATAACCGTTAAACAATATGTGTCATCTACCCTCTGCGTTAAATATATCGCATATATCTTTCGGACTGTCCCCTTCTGCCGAGTTTTTGAACTACAAAACCCTTTAAAATCGTGCGTGCCTAAAAAGGCTTCACACGCCTTAGATGCACAAGAATAACAAAAAGGAATGCGCACTTTTGCATATGTAGAATCCAATATGGGCATATTGACCTCACTACAATAAAAATTATATTGATATGTTTTTTGAACAGCATCAAAACGGGAATGGAAACTCATATCCACCTGCTCAGTATTAAGCACTCTAATATCCTGAGGCAAAAATCGGTTAATCACCGCATAAATTTTGTCTGGGTTAATTTTTGTCTGAGTATCAAAATGCGCTATCTGCCCGAAAGCGTGCACTCCTGCATCTGTTCGCCCACTCCCGAATACTTCGGCATCCTCTTTCAATCCCTCTTTAATTGCCTTTTGAAGTTCGCCTTGAATGGTTATTTCATTAGGCTGAACTTGCCAACCTGCATATTTGGTTCCAACATACTGAACACACATTTTTATTCTTTTCAATTTTTTATCCACCCTTCTCTCTGTTAAATTTACCTTTTAACAACCAAACCATTATTTATGAGGTTCAAAGTTAAATTATTTTTCGCATTTAAATTTATCCTTTGATAAATTAAGACACAATTCGAATTGCTTGATTTTGCAACAAAGCATCTTGCTTATCCAGTTCACAATCTAATTTAACAATGTCTTCTTACCTATTTAGTCCAATATAATTTTATCATATTAGCACATAAACCTTATTGTCTTTTTTGCCCTTTTGGTTCAATTCAATTTACAGGAATAGTTTTTTATGTGTTGTGTTTGTTGAAAATTCAGTGTCAAATATTTTGTAGGACAATAAAACTCAGTAAGCATCTTTTGAGATATCCAACAGATGAACTATTTATTGCAGTATAACAAAAAGGGGTAATCCTGTCAATGTTACCTATTTATTTGCTAAAACATTTTTTTTAGAGTATAATTTTATATATAAATCAGGAGGGAATGTTTTGAAAAAAATCACTGTGGATGGAAATACCGCAACTGCAATGAGTGCGTATGCTACAAATGAAATGGCTATAATTTACCCTATCACCCCTAGCACCCCTATGGCTGAATCTTGCGACAAATGGAGTGGCGAACAGAAAAAAACCGCCTTTGGTGCGCCTATGTTGGTAGTGGAAATGCAAAGTGAGGCAGGAGTTGCCGGAGCGGTGCACGGAAGTTTGCTCAGCGGAGTGCTGACTACAACTTTTACCGCAAGTCAAGGACTGCTGTTGATGCTTCCGAATATGTATAAAATAGCAGGCGAGTTTTTGCCTTGTGTTTTTCATATATCAGCAAGGACAATAGCCACTCACGCTTTATCCATTTTCGGTGACCATAGCGATGTTATGGCGTGCCGTCAGACAGGCTGGGCTATGATGTGTTCTAACAATGTGCAAGAGGCTCACGACTTTGCGACTATTTGTGCTATGGCTACCTTAAATTCCAGAGTGCCTTTTCTTCACTTCTTTGATGGTTTCAGAACTTCACACGAAATTTCAAAAATTGAAGTTTTGGAAACAGAAGAAATAGCAAAACTATTGCCACAAAATGCTATAAAAGAGTTCAGAGCAAGGTCTTTATCTCCTGAGCATCCACACCAACAGGGCACTGCGCAGAATCCCGATGTATTTTTTCAAAACCGCGAAGCAGGCAATCCTTTTTACACTCAACTATACCCAAAAATAGTAGAGGCAATGAACAAATATGCGCAAGCAACTGGCCGACAGTATGCTCCTTATGAATACTATGGAAGCCCAAAAGCCAAAAAGGTTATTGTAGTTATGGGAAGTGCTTCGGATACTGTTGCTCAAACCATAGACTATTTAAAAACAGAGGAAGTAGGCTTATTAAAGGTGCGTGTTTACCGCCCTTTTTCGGCAAAAGATTTTGTTCAAGCATTACCAAAAGGAGTGGAATATATAACTGTTTTAGACCGAACCAAAGAGAGCGGAAGCGTAGGCGAACCGTTGTATCTTGATGTTGTTACCAGTTTGGCTGAATGTGGTAAAACGGATATAAAAGTGCTGGGCGGGCGGTATGGGCTGGGCAGTAAAGAGTGGACACCCGCTATGGTTTTGGCGGTCATAGAAAACACTGGCAAGAATGGTAAAAATCACTTTACAGTGGGTATTGAAGATGATTTGGAACACTCTTCTTTGGAAATAAAACCTTTTGATATCAACTATAATGGTATGGCGTGTATGTTTTATGGGTTGGGCAGTGATGGCACAGTTAGTGCGAATAAAAACAGTATAACAATTATAGGTGACTCCACCCACCTACACGCTCAGGGCTATTTTGTATACGACAGCCGAAAAAGCGGTAGCATAACTATTTCACACCTACGGTTTGGAAAAGAGCGGATAACCTCGCACTACAATATAGAAAGTGCGGATTTTATCGCTTGCCACAACGAACGGTTTATAGGAAAATATGATATTTTAAAACAATTAAAACCAAACGGAACTTTTCTGATAAACTGTGAGTGGGAACCCGAACAGTTAGAGCAAAAATTACCCGCAAGATTAAAAAGAGCCTTATCCGAAAAGAAAGTTAATTTTTATACTATCAACGCGACCGGACTTGCAAAAAAACTCAACTTACGCGGAAAAATCAACACCATTATGCAAAGTGCTTTCTTTTATCTTACCAATATAATTGAGTTTGATAAAGCAAAAGAACAGATGAAGAGGTTAGCCGAAAAAACATATAGCAAAGCCGGAAAAGAAGTTCTCCAAAGCAATTTTGAAGCCATTGACCAATCTCCTCAGCATTTAAAAAAGATAGACATCCCTACAAGTTGGGCAAACGCGCGTAGTGAAACAGAAACTCAATACGCTAAAAAGACTAGTGAGTATAACGAAAAGATTATTCTTCCTATATCTGAACAACGCGGGGATGAACTTCCTTGCAGTGCTTTTGAGCCAGATGGAAGAGTGCCGACGGATACAACAAAGTTTGAAAAAAGAGGGATAGCGGACTCTATTCCTTGTTGGCTGAGCGAAAATTGCATTCAATGTAATATGTGTAGTTTTGTATGTCCGCACGGGGCAATCAAGCCTATTTTGATAGACAAAGAAACCAAGCGCTCCACTTCTTTTACCACCATAAAAGCCCTTGCCACAGATAAATACGACTATCGAATACAAATAAGCCCATTAGATTGTGTGGGCTGTAAAAGTTGTGTGAATGTCTGTCCGGCACCTCAGAAAGCGCTAGTTATGAGTGATGCAGAGAAAGAAATAAAAGAACAAAAAGACAATTTCGAATTTGCCTCAGAATTAGAAAACGACACCTCAGTTTTTGGCTTAAAGACAATAAAAGGAAGCCAGTTTGCACCTTGCTACTTCCAGTTTAGCGGCGCGTGTGCAGGTTGTGGAGAAACTCCTTATATCAAACTTGCAACTCAACTTTTTGGGGAAAATATGATGATTGCAAACGCTACCGGTTGTTCTAGCATATACGGGGGCTCTTTTCCCGCCTGTCCATACACTAAGAATCAAAGCGGAAGAGGTCCAGCGTGGGCAAACAGTCTGTTTGAGGATAACGCAGAGTTTGGATTTGGTATGAAATTAGCAAATAACTTACAAACTCAAAGGCTTATTTCTCTTGCTCAAACGGCTATCAATCAGAACAGTTTGAGTAAAGACCTTCTGCAAAAATGGATAGATACCTTGGAGGATTATCCTGAAAATAATACCATAGTGGCACAACTTATGATAGATTTGCCAAAAGAGTTGAAAAGTGCAAAAGAGCCACTTAAACAAACACTGCAACAAATATTAGACTTAAAGGAATATTTAACCCAAAAAAGCGTTTGGATAATAGGTGGGGATGGTTGGGCTTACGATATAGGCTTCGGAGGTTTAGACCACATATTAGCAAGCAATGAGGATGTAAACATATTAGTGCTGGATACACAGGTATACAGCAATACAGGAGGGCAATCTTCCAAAGCGACCCCTTCGGGTGCTACCGCAAAATTTGCAGAGAATGGAAAGACCACCAGCCGAAAAAGTTTAGCAATGATGGCTTTAAATTATCCAAATGCTTATGTTGCGCAAGTGGCAATGGGCGCAAATATGATGCAAAGTTTAACCGCTATGCAAGAAGCGCAAAAGCATAAAGGGCCTTCCTTGATAGTTGCATATTCCACTTGTATAAACCAAGGCATTGATATGTCTAACAGTATGGCACAGATGAAAAAAGCGGTTCAAAGCGGATACTGGCACTTGTTCCGCTATATCCCAGAACAGCAAGAATTGAAAATAGATAGCCCTATGCCTACCGGCGACTATATGGAGTTTGTTTCCAGCGAACGAAGATACTCTAATTTAATACGCAAAAACCCTGAGGTGGCAAAAGAATTGATAAACAAAGCAAAAGCGGATAATGATTTGATGCTACAAAGATTGATAAATATGGCAAACGGCAAGAAAAAAGTTGAATAAATAAATAAATAAAAGAAAAGTGCTATGAAGTTAAACCTACCATCATATATGCGAAGACAGAAGTTGAATAAATAAAACAAACAGCAAGAAAGAAGTTAATAAATAAAAGGAAAGAGTGAAAACTTTCCTTTATTTTTTGCCTTAGTTGTCTTTCCTTGCTTTCTTAATTTTATTGCTTTGCTTTCTTAGTTTTATTTCCTTGCTTTTTTAATTGTATTTTCGTTGCATTAGTTGTATTCTTTTATGTTTCTTTTTGCCATCCCCGCTGTGCTGTAAAAATTAACAACTCATTATGATTTTATTGTTCTCAAAAAATTTTAAATAAAGGCAGATATGAAAACCTTCCCTATTCTTCTTTCTTGTTCCCTATCTTTTCTATCTTTTCTATCTTTTCTATTTTTTATATCTTCTCTATCTTTTCTATTTTATCTATTTTATCTATTTTATTATTTA
>CAYJAI010000001.1:25444-41859 GCA_964368395.1 uncultured Christensenella sp.
TTTTATATCTTCTCTATCTTTTCTATTTTATCTATTTTATCTATTTTATTATTTATTTACACCTTGACTGCGAAAATATATTGCCACTAAAAATTTTTGTCATATCCTTTGGAAGCAATATTTCATAATCAAGCCCGTTCAATTTGCTCCAAGCCATATAATTTTTAACTATTCGCTGAGATAGTCACTCAAAAACTTATGCATAGGTTTTGCAAAATCAAAGTTAGTTAAGTTTTCTTTGGACATAAAAATCAGTCCTCCAAAAATATCACCATTGCAAATTATAGGGAAAATACCTTGACTGCAATTTGTCCCCTCTCCTTTTGGTTTATTGTGGATACCCACTATTTCTTTATTCTGTTTTATTTGAATCTTCCGACCTTGAAGAACGGAATACAGTTCGTTAGATATGGAGGCATTTATCAAATGCCTATCCTCTTTGTTAGTAGCAAGAATTTTATCCAAATCACAAATATACACAGATAATCCATCAAAGTCATTAAAACTATTTAAACTCATTTGGGCAAAGTCTAAAATGTTTTTAATTTTGCTGTATTTAGTAATAATTATCTGCTTGTTTTCGTTACAATACACCTGAACGGTAGAGCCTGCTACTAACCTTAAACTTTCTCTAATTTCTTTTGGAATAACAATCCTACCCAAATCGTCCATCCTTCTTATAGCGCTGGTATTTCTCAACTTTTTCACCTCAAACCTTTATACAATTATTGTAAATATAATGGTGAAAAATATACATATTTTGTAATAATATGTTATCATTATATGATAAATATTAAAAATTAACTCATAGGTATAGTTTTCATATATACCTTCATCGTTTAAGTTAACTATAATAGTAATATGAATTTTAACATAGGGGAGTAGTTATGGAGTTAATCAAACAACATTGGAAAAAAGAAAATGGTGAACAATTTCAAAAATATCTTATGACATTTAGTAAAGGTAAAGAAAAATCCGTTTGGGAACAAAGGATAGTGAACACTCAATTACCTTGCATAGCCGTTCCATCTCAGGATGTTAAAAAAATGGTTAAAGAAATTGCAAAAGGTAATTTTATAGAATTTTTAGATTTATGGCTATGGGAAAATTGGACAAATACTTCGGTTAACGGACATCTGATTTGTAAAATAAAAGATTTTGATTTAATGGTTCGGTATTTAGACAAATATGCAAATTTTTGTGATAATTGGGCAACCTGTGATGTGTTAAAATTTCCGGTCAAAGAGAATAATAAAGCATCTTTCTTCGCCCTCAGCCAAAGATACATAAAATCAACCAAGCCCTTTGTAAGGCGATTGGGCATTGTAATACTATTTAAATTTATTGAGGACAATAACTATATTGAGCAAATTTTTGAAACAATAAACTCTTTCAAAGAAGAGGATGAATACTATGTTAATATGGCAAACGCGTGGCTAATAGCAGAATGCTTTATAAAGCAACGCGAAAAAACATCACAATTTTTAAAAAACCATAACCTAAATAAATTCACTATCAATAAAGCAATATCAAAATGTCGTGATAGTTTTAGAGTGTCCGAACAGGATAAGGAAAATTTACTTAAATATAAAATTCAATTTAAATAAAAGCATTATATTATATAATAAAACACCCTATCTGATAGGATGTTTTATTTATTTTAACATAGAATTCGAATCAATCAAAGTTTAAACTGTTTACTCTTTAAAGTATAAAACAATGGATAAATAACAGTAAAGAGAATTTTATATAAACAATTTGCTTGCCCTCTAAGGCATCAAGCAGTCGGATAACACGGAAAAACTCTATCTAAACCACTAAGACAGCACCAAAAAAAATCTATCTAAACCACTAAAACAACATTCCTAACCCCAAAAAGAATTTTATCTAAAACATCAAGCATAACGCTGATACACATAAAAACTTATCTGATAAAAAACTTTTTTACCCCAAATATTTCAATAAACTAGGAAGTATCTCATCACGCTTTTTATTTGCATCAAACAAAAACTTTTGGAAGTTGCTATCCATACTTCCGGGTTCTTCCCTTGCCATATTGAGTAATGTTATATCCATTTTGGGATTGTATAAACCCGCGAAAGTTTCGGCAACAAAAAACGCTGCATCTCCATCCGAAATATCATTTCTAACCATCATTTTTTCTAAGTCAATATCTGAGTTTTCCACATAGTCAAACACGGGTGAAATAAACATTCTCATTCTATCAACAGACAGTTTGCTACCATTTGCAACGGCTAACATACCCCACTTGTGCGCTAAGGTTAAGTTTATAGGCAAGGCATTTTCCATACCCTTTTTATAAGCATAGCATAGAAAGTCCATAGCCGCAACATTGCCTGTCACCCCTAAATTCAACACCTCTAACAGCATAGTAAAATACTGTTGTTCATAGGTCTGTGGGTCCATATATTGTGCATTTTCTCGCAAATCTGCAAAAATCTCTTTTATGGAATTAAATAAAATTGTTTGGTCATCAAAACTCAACTTTGAAAAATCTTCAAAATCAAAGTTGGGCATCTCGGCTATATCCTCAGAGAAAACTTTAACTTTTTTTCTCTTTAAAATAGGCACGGTAACATTAAAAGACCGCATATCCTGTTTTGATTTTGTGCTCGCTATCTTAGATTTAGATGATGCCATTTTCTTTATTTGATTTTCCTTCATTTTTACTGCCATTTAATTCTCCTCTACTCAACTTCAATGAACCCTGTTAAATATATATCTATTGATTTCATAAAAACTATATTGCTTCCACTGTCATACACCAAATACTTAACAGTGAATTTTGTATTATGCTCTAAAACATTATCCTTGTCAGTATCACTAGCAGAAAATTTATATCCCTCTTTTATGACTATTTTGTTGGTGCCTATTTCAAAATAATCAGTAACATTGTCCGAAAGACTTATACTCACATAGTCCGCCCATTCGCTTTTTTCAATTAGGCATGAAACCTCTCCCTGTTTTATTGTAATATCCCAAAAATCTAAGGAAAAAGTGGAATAGTTTTCAGAAGTGAACTGTGTGATGGCTGTCCCATCCCATTCTGCATCCGCAGTAGAATTCAGTATATTTAATTTATAAAAATCTACTCTTACATAATCCTCTGAAACCGCTCTATACGCCAAAATTATATTCTTGGTTTCATCTTTCCAGCCCTCGCGTAAGCATATTTTCAACCCGGTTACGCCATCTTCACTTCGCACTGTTTTTGTAGATATTGTGGAACAAAGCAAATCGTTTCCCCATACCAAAGTTCCCTCTTTTGCTTGCAATAATTGCTCATCTGTTAAAGCATACACTTTATATTCTAAGGCAACTGTTTTATAAGGGCTTAAATCAAAGTTGCCTTGCTCTGCCCCTGCAATATTATAAGTGTATAACACATTATGAGGTAGTTGAAACAGCAAATCGCTATCACTTGCCTCCGCCCCAGTCATATAATAAAAACGGACTTCGACCCCTTCTAAATCACCATAAACATTCATAACACGAACACCCTCTTCTGTGGTGATATTTTCGTAAACCTGTTCCAACTCTCCGCTCCAATCCGCCCGCACACTGGAAACTTCGATATCTTTTGCGTTTAATAATAGATAACTTATAGGTGCATCATTTTGCTTCAAAATAACTATGAATTCATTTTCGAGAAAAGAGTAAACGGATATGCTCATTATTATTTTTGTATAAAAAGAGTCTTCCCCCATTCTTTCAATCAATTCATTATCAATGGCCACTACCACAAAATACTCATCCACTTGCGAAACTTCTTTATCAACACTTAAATTATAAAACTCACTTTTTAAAGCCAACATTGAATTTGCTCGAACATATAAATTTTTAGTTTGTGTCGTTCCTATATCAAACGGGTCACCTTGAACCTTTAACTCCAATTCTTCATCGTAGTAAAACTGAACTTCGGATAAAGTTTCTTGAACCACTATCTCAAAATAACTACCTACACTATACTCTACAACATATTGCCCTATATGCTCTTCCTGTTTTATATCCGCCTCTGATTTTGTTATATATCCGGTATTTTCTGACTCAGATATAACATTGTAACGACAATCTATGGGCTCTCCATCACTGTTTGTCCGCACTAAATACGCACGGATATGAACCTTTCCCGCACCCAAACCTAAAAGGGTTTGACTGAGTTGGACCTCCCCACCCTCGCTACGCGCAACTTGTCCCGCTTCGGTGACCTCTATTATAGGACTACCCACCTCATTTATATTTACAGATGAAGTTTCCAAAAAGTAAACCCATTTAGTCCAAGTTAGTTGAGCACCGTTCTCTGTTGTCCAATTTATAAAACTCTGCGTGAGGTCTATGCTATCCAAAATATCCGTTCCCACCCATCCTGCATCATATTTAGTTATAGATATTGAATCTTCACCTATATATGAAACAGAGTTCGGGGTTACCGAGCTGATTGTTACTCCAATATGTGCATAAGGTTTTTCGGAATCAAAAGAGCCACTGGTGTTATATGCCGCTACATACAAGTCAATATTTTCCTTTGTAATAAGTTGTCTGTTAGCCGTTAAATCCCAACCAGTATTATTTTCATTCTCCATTTTGTCCCATTGTTCAAGAGTTAATGGCGACCAAAAATTAGAGTCCATTGAAGATATGTTTATGTGATTTGCAGGCAAAGGATTTTCTGTGCTATGGTTATCCACCATATATATAACTAGGCCTGAAAGGTTTTCAGACAAAGGGTCTGCGCCATATGTATAATGCTTAGAGCGTATGGAAAGATTTAAGTTAGTGACATTTGACTGGTTTTGTATGGCGGAGGAAGAAGATGCGGAAAATTTCAGGGTTTCTCCAACCTTGATGAAAACGCCTCCACTCTTCACATCCTGATTACCTATATTTATTTCATCTATTTCCAGTTTGGCAATATTTACAGTAATGAGCGCTTCAACCTGCTCGCTTTGACCTAGCAACTTTAAGACCTTTGCTTTTATTTTCAACTCATATCCAGATTCACTCTTAACTAATAAAGCGCCCGTTGTAGAATCTAAACTTGCAACTTCTTCGGAAAAATTCTCTTTATTAAACTGAACATTTTTCTCATTTTGTGCACTAGCATTTAAAGAATTTGATGGAAAGGCTCTAACCCCCAAAGTTAACTTATCATTTTTAATGAAATATTGCATATCTGTTTCAGCCCAAACATAAGCATCACCTTTTTCATTTTGCACACACTTATAATATTTCCCTTTTTCGTAATTGTCATTACTTTCACCTGTGTATAAAATCACACTGTTGAAGTTGTCTATTGTGGCTAGGGGAACACTGCTCTCCTCCTTATATGTTGCCACAGTATCATTTACAATATTTGTTAAATCATCCAGTTGACCGGATTTATTATAACCATTGACTGTTACCTCAATGCTTTCAACTGGAACATCCACATTTATTTTTATTTTACTCGCCTTAAATCTTCCGTCTGATGAATACGCTTCTATATAACAAGTCCCACCCTTAATATAGGTTTGCTCAACAGCCTCCTCTATATAAGGATTAGTATCCTGATAAGTAGCAAGAACTAGTTTAACGGTATCATTTATCCCTACCTCAACATCCTTAACCGTTTGAATTTGGTCCGAAGAATCCAAAATAGGATTACCGTTTGCATCAGTCAATAAAAAATAAACCGCTCTATTTTGTTCAGGCAAAACATCCCCCGAAGAGTTTCGGATAGATAATTTTACCTTAACGCTACTCCCTTCCACTGGCGCATCTTCTAAAAGGGAATTGCCCTGTATCAATAAACTTATTTGTTCCTCAGCGTCCTCAGTTATAATATTTAAAGTATTATTACTTAAATTTTCAGAAGATATAGTCAAACCAGTTATAGGTTCATCCTTATCTCCCAAGCCAAAAATTCCTATTTGAACAAGGACAGCACTTATGATAACTACAATTACAAAAATCAGCCCATAGCCTACACTTGTTAAAGATGAAAGCAGTCTTTTCTTCGCCATATTGTCCTCCTATTTTAATGTGTCCAAAAGTTAACTTTTTTATTTATAAACAATTTATAGTAATAATGTCTGTTTGGTATATTTCCCTACCCTGTTCTAACAGCACTAATTGTATCTCCACTATTCCACTAGCCAACCATTCAAAATATATATTTCCCATAACAATATCCCAACTTATAATAGGACTATCTGACTCACTTTGAGTATGAACAATAATAACCCCTATATCAATATTACTTGCCTTGTTTCTAAACCTGTCTAATACAACCACCTGTATAGCAACGCCTTGACCAGAGGATATATCATATTCTAACGAACTGAGTTCTTCTATTGTATAGCCATTGCTAATTACACTGATTGAATAAACTTTTTCATAGCCGTTAAAGGTTACTACCGCGAAACAATTTCCAAACTCTTTTGCGGATATAATGCTTCCGCTTAACTGAACGGGAACTACTTCGGTGGTAATCAATTCAATCTCACAACAATATGTAGCATAACTGGGCTCAATATTATATACCGCTAAATCAACCTCATACTCCTCTCCCAGCGTTAAAACTATTTTAGTATTTTGATAAAAAGAGTATTCAACTGGCTTGACTTCGGAAACATTGAAGAATATTGTTTGTTCCCAACCACCACCATCGCCTGCACATATATTCACCTCAGCAGTTCCTACCGAATAGGCTTGAACATAAAACAAATTATCCGAAATCGGGCGCAAAACTACGGCATCGCCCTCACTGCTGATATCAAGATTATTATAACAATGTGAACCTGAATTGTCAAAGAGAATTAAAGCATAAAAATATTTTGTTTCACTGTGCCCCTCTTTTTTATCTGCAAGATTACCTCCCAAAGCATACAAATTATATTGATTTGCCCCACCATCAGAAGGTAGAGATAGCATACTTACACTCTGCTCCTTAAAATCATTCAAATGGGTATGTAAATCAGGAGTGGTATTAACATTAAAACTTTGTTCATCAATATACGAAAAAGATTGAATTTTCACTGTATTCGTGTTCAACTCATTACTCATATTAAGCGCCCTATCTGTAACTGTAAAACTCAATTCTCCTGTCCCACTGTTATTGAGTCGAAAAGGGATGAAAACCTCGCTATAATCCGAACTATGCAAAATATTTTTACCAACATCTGCAAATAACTTTAAGGGAGCAATTAAATCAGAAACAAACAATGGACAATAATTTATTCCGCTTATACTCTCTTCTATAAAAGAGTTTTTCAGAGAACTGTTAGCCTTTATTTTAGCATAGTAATGCGTTGGGTTATCTGAATTTTGAGCAATGCCATAAAACAAATTAATTTGCTCTTTCCCCCTCTCTACTGGCTCACAATTTTGGGTATATAATTCAACAGAAACCTCAGTCACCGCTGGCTCAACTTTTATCAATGCCTCTTGGGTTATGTAATTACAATCTTCGGTTTCAATATCATAAAGACAAACGGCACTGACTTGCAAAGTTGCCTCGCCAACTCCTTTGGGTGTAAGCATCCCCTCAGTGTCCACTGTGAAAACATTTTCATTTGCCGAAAAGAAATTTACAGTTAAATTGTAATCGCCCTCACTTAAAATGCTAGGCTGAATGGTGTAAGTGGCTGAACTATCTTTTTTAAGAATATAAGAATCCTCTAAAACAATTTGTTGAGCGAACACAGCATCATAAACACAAACTGGCAAAGTGCGCGTTTCGGTATTAAGAGCGCTAGTTTTATAACTAACCTTTATCTCAGTAGAGCCCGCTTTCAAGGCGGTAATATCTCCGGTGAAGGTGTCATAGTGGATAATTTCCTCATCCCATTCCACCACCAAATATTCTTCTGAATTTTCGCCATTAACTACTAAACGAACATTGCCTTTTTCATTTGGAGTGTCTTTTATTAAAACAATGGGCTCAGAACTAGTGAAACAGCACGATATTGGATACTCCCTCTCTCCTGATACAGAACTACAACCAAAAAACCCAGCACAAACAAGTATCAGAAGAGGAAAAATACATAAAAATAAGTGTTTCATTTCACTTTCCTCTATATTTTTATAATTAAAATTATATTAAATATTTTGTCGAAAAGTCAAACAGAATATGCATAAATCGACTTTTTTGTCATATTTTACACCTCTTATTCATTTCTCTATATTAAAGTTCCATCCGCAACACCTGAGGCAATCAAAGTGCTTAGGCAATAGATACCCTCGGTTGAACCTCTTTTGTCTATTCTTGATGCTTGTTAAAAGTATCTTATGAACTCCTTTTAATGCACGCAAAAAAACTATATAAATTAAATTTATATACGCAAAAGTCATATTATGAAATTCATTGCCAACCCAACCCAAACTGTAAAAAGTCACCTTTGGACTCAAACCATATTGTGAAAATTCAACCAAAAAAGGATATTAAAAAAGTCATAAAACAAACTTAGTTTAATGACTTTTTTAATATCCAAACCCAAAGCATTAGGATTGTGAAAAAGGTTTATTGCGTTACTTTATTTTGCTCAGTTGCCCTTTCATTAATTACTATTCAATCAGTTACCCTTTCCGTAGTTTTATTTTACTCAGTTCGGGTTTCCTCAACTTCATAATCAGCCTCTTGCAAAACTCCTATAAAGTGGTCATAGAACTCTCCCCTTTCTTCATCTACCACCATTAAATCAATCATATGCAGATAATGGTTTCCACTGCTGTATGACTTCAAATAATAAATACTATTATTGTTTACACAAAGAAAATTAACCTGTCCCGTCTTAACATTTACGCCCGAGGTGTTGACTGTCTGAACGGTAGGCATTGTTGTGTTTTCGCCTTTGACAAATTTAGCAAATTGAACATAGTTGATGCGTTTTATAGAACTGTCGCTACTATCCGTGAAATAAACAAAATCGCCCTGAACACTTATAATAGTTGCTGAACCATCATACAAAGTCACTGTTGGACATTCGGGATAGTTGACTAACAATAAAGAGCCATTCGAAGCATCATTAACTATAACAGTGGAGTTGCCCGAAGATGTCCACATATAATCACTATAACTGTTGCATATTCTATTTTCGCTAGCCCCGCCTATCTCAGTATAATTAAAAACAGAATAAAAAGATGCACTTGTTTCTAACTTGTCTGTCTTTTCATAAAAAAGCCTATCTTCTGAAACTTTTTTCAGCGTTATTGTAGAATTATTGTCTGCAAATATGCTATCACTATTCTCCCGTTCAACTAAATTATATTTACACAGAACATTGCCCTGTGTCACACTAGTGCCATCAGCCTCTTTTAAATTACGCGTGTAATAAATATCTTTATTAAAATCGCTAACTATCTGATTACTTGCAGTAATTTGAGGAAAGGCTATACTGGTCACCTTATCAGATACAACCTTTACTGCTTTTTGGTTTGCTTCGTTATAACTGATATCCACTAGTTTTTGGCTGTCCAAAATCAGCATATGAACTTGATTATCCGCTTCTATCATAGAATATTGAACACTGCTACCTGCGTTTTCAGTAGTATAGAGCAGTTCAGAACCGCCTGAACGGTTTAATTTTATACGGAAAAAATCTACCTGACTGGACAAAACCTCTAAGTTCTTATCTTTCCCATTGTATGGGGATGTGTAGTATAAATAATCGCCAAAAATGTATATGCCCATATACTCAAAGCCCACAACTTTTTGAACCATTATTTCTACATTTTGTAAGGCATTACTGCCATCAAAAATCTCTTCTCCATCCTCATCATATTTAGGCTCTTTCTCAACCGGATGCCCCTTGCTATCTAGTTTAATACGATAAAGCGCTGGATAGGTGATTTTGCCATCATAGTTGGTATCGCCTACCGAAGAATAGCCTGTAAATCCATTTACAAAATAAAGATAATCACCCTTTGTGACTGCAAGAGAACCGTTTCCGGATACCACTTCATTCGCGGTCGGATTATCTTTAAAAGCAGAAAGCCCTGTTCCACACCCTGCAAAAGTGAACACTGTCACCGCCAAAAAACAAAAACTTAATAATATATTTTTAATCCATTTAGCCATTTAATTATTTAAAGACTCCTATAAAATTATGATTGGACACAAAAGTTTCCTATAAAACATATAATATCATCAAATTAGATTTTAGTCAAATACAAAGGGGAATAATATGAAAAAATTTCAAAAAACCACCCAACCCATCCTCCGCTCTCAGTGGACAGTAAGTGAAAAGCCGAAAGTAGACTTTATTACATTATTGCCACAAATTTTAAAAATATTTCCACAACTTAACATAAACAATCTTTTTTCACCACCGAAAAATACCCCTGATGTCCGAACAGCACAAAAAACTCCGAACACTTCTTCCTTAATGAAAACAGAAAACACTAAAACAGTTATAAATAGTATTGAAACGCATAAACAAAAAGTTAAAGAAATAAACACCTAAATTCACTGTATTTCTTCTTTATGTCTGAAAAATCAAGAAAGATAGCAAAAATTATTTAAAAAACCAAGTCCCCCTTATAATAAAAGTCTTTACTGATTTTCATTTTTTGTTATTTGCTATTTTTTCTATTTGCTTTCTTTCTGTTTATTATCTTTATGCTCTTTATTTCTACTTTATATCAAAATCTTTCTCAGATATTGAAAGGGACACACTTCCAGAAATAGTTACTATGTTATCACCAACAAATATTAAAAGGGATACACAACAAAGAATTATTTTCTAGAAATTGCATTCTAAATTTATCTCTTTTTTTATGTTATCCCAATCTTTGCTAGATGTTTTATTAGGACAAGCAATTTTTTCCTTTAAAAATTTAATTCTAAATTTTCGCCCGTTTGCGCATCCTGATACATAATCCAATATCCAGCGCTGTCCGAATTGTGCACATCTAGGGGTAACCACTGACTATATTTAGCAAGGTTAATGGGCGGTGCAACATTTTTGTTTTCAGCCGGAACACCATAACAAAGATGCGTAATCTCACCCTCCGAAAAAATCTTTCCTACAATATAATGGTCGTTGTCCTCACTCAAATACGGCACTTTAATCCATTCGGTATCCTCTATCAAACTTTCCAACTGTGTAAAATGCTCTGATTTTGAGAAAAGTTCATCTACCTGAGCCTGAACCATTTCAAAAAAGTTTTCGGCATCTTCTACATCTTCACTTAAATCATTTTTAGACTTTTTGTTCTTAGTTTGGATATGTGAACGATATGGAATCTCAAACTCTTCTGAACTTTCCTCTGAAAAGTCCTCTTGATTTTTTTCTTTTTTGCTATCTAAAAACACCTCTTCCCCTTGGGTATCATATCCCTCATCATCATTGATTAGGCTATCCTTGATATAATCTTGTTGCCTTTCGGTAGAACTTTCGGGAGACTGCTCCAACTCTTTGATTAAATCGGTATAATCCCCCTCGAAACCTTCTGTTTTTCCATACGCAAAAACACTAGAACGGTCAGCAACAACTGCACAAATAGGCGTATCTAAACTATGATACACTGTTTCGAAAGCAAAATTTTCAGGTTCGGTGATATTATCAAAAACAAGAGTATTTGCTCCGATTTTAACAATTAAATTTACATCCTCTTTTTCTATATCAAAAACTCGCAGTCGTCCACTTAAACTATTTCCTACTTCCAAACTCAACAAACCTTTCGTTTGAGTTTTTCCATCTACCTCTTTATTCATAACCAAAACTCTTCTTAACATAACCGCCTCCACAATATTTACACTATATATATTCATACTATCAAAAAAAGTTTCGAAAAAAAAGGAGCAAAAACAAAAGTTTTGTCCTTTTTTAGCCCTTCTACACTATTTATTTATATTCTCAATTCCAAGTTTTTTACAGTTTTTACTAAAAGCACTCTTAACCTGCTTTACTGTTTCAGCGAACTCTTTTTTATCTGTCCACGCATTGATAGGATTAAGCACTTGCGAATCAACCCCGCCACACTTTTTAGGAATCAACAGCCCAAAACTGGAATCCTGCTCAAAGCCTTCTCTCTTAAACCCTGTTTTTATTGCCGTGCTGACCAACTTTCTAGTTTCTTTCAACTTCATTCGTGTTCCGCCTTGCCCATAACTACCGCCTGTCCAGCCGGTATTTACCAACCAAACATTACAATCAAACTTCTCTACTCTTTTCCTGAACAACTCAGCATAATCCTGTGGCTTTAAAGGCATAAAGGGAGCACCGAAGCAAGAGGAAAAAGTGAATTCAGGCTTAGCAATTTTATTTTCCGTCCCCCCCATTTTGCTGGTAAAACCATTTACAAAATAAAACTTTGCTTGCTCAACATTAAGTTTAGAGATAGGCGGAAAAACTCCCGAGGAATCTGCGGTCAAGAAAAATATGTTTTTAGGATGCTCGGCTGTTCCGCTTAATTCTACATTTTTAAGATTCCACATAGGATAAGCAACGCGCATATTCTCAGTTATTCTTGCATCATTAAAATCAGGCTCGCCATTCTTAAAAAGAACATTCTCTAACATTGCTCCATCACGAATAGCGTGATAAATTTCAGGCTCACTCTTTTTAGAAAGTCCGTAAACCTTAGCATAGCATCCATTTTCTATATTTGAAACACCTTCATCACTCCAACAGTGCTGGTCATCTCCTACAACATTACGCCCTTTGGTATTGCTAAGAGTGGTTTTCCCCGTTCCGCTTAAACCAAAGAAAAGTGCTGAGTTTTTCCCTTTCGGCAAAGAGTTGCAACTACAATGCATAGATAAAACTCCTTTCTGAGGTTGCCAAAAATTAAAAGTGCTAAAAAGAGCCTTTTTAATCTCACAACTATACCCTGTTCCAACCACAACAAAAATCTTTTTTGTCCAGTTCAAAGCAATAACCACATCTGAATTTATATTATACTTTTTAGGGTCTACCTTAATATCTGGGCTTGCAATAATGGTATATTCCGGCTCAAACTCTTCAAAATCTCTACGGCGAACATTTTTGAACATATGCTCACAATACAACGCTTGACTGGCTTTCGGGGTAATCACTCGCGCTTTTATGCTATCCTCTTCATTCATTCCAGCGTAAAAATCCGTCATATACAGACGCATATTTTTCATTTGAGCAACCACATCTTTCAGTAAAAGGTCAAAAGTCTTAGCCTCCATAGGATTATTATATTTCCCCCAGTCTATCTTGTTTTCGGTGATTTTATCCCGAACTATAAAACGGTCATCTGGGGAACGCGAAGTTCGCTCCCCTGTAAACATACCTACCGCACCCCGTTTTGTTAAATAACTCACCTCATCGCTAAGCACTTTCCGCATTAACTCTTTCGCTCCCAAATTACGAAGTATAGTGCCTTTAAATTGTTTTAAATCAAACATTTTTTCCTCCTACTTTATTTCTAAATATTTATTTATAATTTACTTAATGCCATCCTTAATCTCTTCCTGAGCAAATAAAGCTCTACTTTCTTTAAATATATTGATGGATAATTTACTTGCCCAGCATTTTTTATTTATTTAGCCCATCCATAATTCTTAACTGCTTATATAATGCTATAAACTGTGGACTTTCTAACACTTCTGCCCTACAATCTTTATCAATATCACAAACCTCACACGCACTATCAAAAAGTTGTCGCCCTATTCCATATGCCTGCTTTAAGTTGTTCGCCAAAGTTTTTCTACGCATCATAAAACAGTTTTTTATAAAGGGTGCTATATCATTGTAAATCACAGTGTATCTATTTGGAATAATATCTATCCTAATTACTGCGGAATCCACTTTGGGAGCAGGTGTGAACAAAGAGCGCGGAACTGAACGCATAAAGTTAACTTTTCCAAACAAATCTAGCAACACAGTCAACGCGCCATAATCCTTAGTTGCAGGCTTAGCAGACAACCTTCGCGCGACCTCTAATTGAAGCATCACTGTTATACTTTTTATATCAAACGCATTTTCAAGCAAATAAAATAGCACAGGAGTAGATATGTAATATGGCAAGTTTGCTACTACCTTAAAAGGATTTTGGCTGAATCGCTCTTTTATATCTTGTGGATTGACCTTTAAAATATCACGAAAACTTATTTCCAGATTTTTAAACTCACCTAAATTTTTTTCTAAAATGGGCTGTAACTCTTTATCTACCTCTATGGCATAAACTGTCCCCGTGGTAGCAGAGCATATCTCCCGTGTCAAAGTGCCAGCCCCTGCGCCTATTTCCAAAACATTATCCGTAGACTGAATTTCAGCATCTCGAACAATGGCTTTCAGTAAATTAGTATCTGTTATAAAATTTTGACCTAAATGGTGTTTATATTTGAAATCTTTTAAATATAATTGTTCTTTAACACTCATATTATGCTACCAACTTTTTAAAGAATTTTTTAGCCGTTTTCTCTACGCACTCTTCCAGTATGGACATTTTCATCCCTTTTATCTCTGAAACTTTCTGGTATACTAATTTAACAAACTCAGGCAAGCAAATACGCCCCCTAAAAGGCTCGGGTGCAAGGTATGGGCTATCCGTTTCCAGCATAAAGCGGTCACACGGAACATATTTAACTACCTCACGAACTTGTTCATTATTTTTATAAGTTATCAAACCAGTAAAAGAAATCAATAGCCCTAAATCTAGTAATTTTTTTGCATTTTCTAAATTACTATCATAGCAATGCACTACTCCGCCCGAAAAATTACTTAGGTTTTCTTTTATAATAGGGATAAAATCATCAAAAGCATCTCGGATATGAAAAATAGAGGGAATTTTATACTGTTTGGCTATTTCTAACTGCTCCAACATAACTTCCTGCTGTCTTTTTTTATCAAATTTAGGATAGTGGTAATCTAGCCCATACTCTCCCATAGCAACAATCTTTTTATTAGGCAAGTTTGTGATTATAAACTGTTTAATATCTTCACCCCAAACCGCTTCATCACTCGGATGAATACCCAATGCCCCGAACACCTTTTCATACTGCTCAGCAAAAGCCAAAGTTGTCTGACAGGTCTGGACATCATAACTAGGACAAATGAGCAAGCCTATTTCTTTTTCTAAACTTTCAATTATTTGCTCTTTTTTATCTGCTAACAAAGTATGATTTATATGTGCGTGCGTATCAATAAACATTTTCTTTCCTTTCTTTTATTATAACTATTTTAATGTAAAGTGTAAAGTTTTTCATATACTTTAATTGAAAAACATAAAAATAACTATGCGGAAAATTTGGTTTGTCATAATGCTTGTCAGTTTAGTTCTTTTGTGCGCAACCGACCCCGAAAATTCAGTCAATGCTATGATGAAAGCGGGAGAGAGTGCAGTTATACTATCCATTAAGTTAATGGGTATTTATGCTGTTTGGCTGGGGATTTTAGGCATTGTAGATGAAACCAAACTTTCGGATAAAATAGCCTCTCTGCTCTCTCCCGTTATTGATTTCTTGTTTGGTAGAGATATAGACCAGACTACAAAGAACTATTTAGCAATGAATTTATCCACTAATATTTTAGGGATGGGAAATGCCTGCACTCCGACCGGCATAAAGGCTATGCAAGGACTGGATAAAATAAATTCCAGCGTGACCGCCTCCACCGCAATGATAATGCTGTTGGTAATAAATGCTACCAGCATACAAATTCTTCCTACCACTATTATAGGCCTTCGAGTCTCTTACGGCTCAACCACTAGCAGTGATATCATTATCCCGTCCATTATAGCAACCACCTTAACCACTGTTCTAGGCGTGATTTTGGTTAAACTTTTAGCCAAAATATATACTAAAAAAAGAAATGGCTCTACGGGCAAGGAGGGATTTAAGAATGTCAGTTAGTGCTTTTATTATCCCTATTCTTTTAATTTTGTTACTGCTGTATGCTTGGCGCAAGAAAGTCAACGCATATGGGGCTTTTGCTAATGGCGCAAAAGGTGCTATTGATTTATGTTTGGATATTTTTCCCTTTTTAGTCACCATTTTTGTGGTAGTAGAATTATTTTCAACAAGTGGACTTGCTGGGCATCTGGCAGACCTTTTAGCGCCCGCGCTAACTTTTGTAGGGATACCAACCGAATTAACACAACTAATTTTGATTCGCCCTTTTAGCGGAAGTGCTAGTTTGACTTTGGTAGAAGACATTTTCAGCAACTATGGTGCAGACAGTTATATTTCCCGTTGCGCCTCGGTAATTATGGGAAGCAGTGAAACAGTGTTTTATGTAGCAACGGTATATTTTTCTCAGACCAAAACCAAAAAACTTGCGTATGCTATCCCTGTGGCGCTACTATGCACAGTGGTGGGTGCAATTTTTTCCTGCTGGATTTGTAGGATAATGTAAATAAAATTTAGTTTTTTATAAAAAATATCAAAAAATCACTAAAAACAAGGCTTTTCACACCTTTTTTGCTGTTTTTTCACTCTTGAA
>CAYJAI010000001.1:41959-49022 GCA_964368395.1 uncultured Christensenella sp.
AATAACTAACAAGGAATAAGATACAAAAAAATCCTTGCATTTCACTGCTGAACAACTATATATTTCATTCCTGAATTACTAATTTATATATTTCGCTTTTAGGAACTTTTTTATCCTGCGACACTTTTTTTATTGCCTCCATTTTAGACAGCCCTTGCTCTAAATAATACGCCATATGCTGTTCCAAAGACAACTGGTTCAAAGGGCTGGTTGGCTGAACACCTTCCACCAAAACAACATATTCTCCTCTGGCTTCTTCAATGTTTATATCTCCTAAATTTCCACCTATATACTTCTCAAATTTTTTAGTTAATTCGTTTGCAACAACTACGGGACGATTGCCTAAAAAGAGTTGCAGCCTTTGTAAATCTTTATTGATATTGTGCGAACTCACATAAAAAATTAAAGTTGAATCTAAGTTTTTATAACCATTAAGCAATTTTTCCTGCTCGGATTTTTGCTCGGGTAAAAAGCCTAAAAAAGCAAAGCGTTCAGCGGATAACCCACTGCCTACCAAAGCGGTTATAAGTGCGGTAACGCCGGGAATAACTTCAATCGCAAAACCTTTTTGAGTAACTTCTTGCATTAAAAAATAGCCGGGGTCACTCACCAAAGGCATTCCCGCATCTGAAATATACGCAATATTTTTTCCATCCTTCAACAGTTGAAGAACTTTATCACAACTTTTTTTCTCATTAAATTTATGTAAACTAAAAGTCTTTTTCTTGATTCCATAATGATTTAACAATATGGAAGAATGCCGTGTATCCTCACAAGCAACATAGTCCACCTCTTGCAGAGTTTCTAGCGCTCTGAGAGTTATATCCTTTAAGTTTCCTATGGGCGTTCCCACCAAAAACAATTTACCCGACATTTCCACCTCATCTTCAATAAACCTGAACCTACTTTTCAGGGTATAATAACAGCAAGGCAAAGACTCAAACAAACCCAAAAGCAAAGAGTGTAATTTAGAAATCAATGCTTAAAAACACCAATGCAGTTACCATTTTACCTGTGCAACCTTATTCTACAAGCAATCAAATAAACATCCCTATTAAAACGCCAATACCGTTATATTCTACCTGTGCAACTGGACAAAATTCAATAGTCCTTTGCGGAACTGGACATCTTGAAGGCGTGTATTTTAACACACATACAAAATTTTAGAATTTCAAAATTCACTTGCGGCTCCGCACAATCTAAACCTTCAATTCGCTCCGCACAATCTAAAACTTCAATTCGCTCAGCGCATAACTTTGCAACTCAAAGCCATCCTCTTTGGTTAGTTTTAAGGTAACTTTTTCTTTCAGTAAATCTTGATAAACAACTTCTCCCTCACCATCTACCGAAGAAACCCGTGTTCCTATGGCAGGCATTTTTGCCTGAATATCCCTATATGTAGCAAACTCATAATTCAAGCAGCACATCAGTTTTCCACATACTCCATTTATCTTGTTAGGATTTAAAGCCAAACTTTGTGTTTTTGCCATTTTTATGGTTACCTGAGGGTAGTCTTTTAAAAATCTGTGACAACACAACTCTTGCCCACACGCTCCGCATCCGCCGTGTATTTTAGCCTCATCTCTTGTGCCTATTTGCCTAAGTTCTATACGCGTTCGGAACATACTTGCCAAATCACGAACCAACTCCCGAAAATCTACTCGGTCATCTGAGGTATAACTTATCAACATTTTACTACCATCAAAGGTGTATTTAATGCTAGTTATTTTCATAGTCAATTTGAACTTTTCTATACTTTTTTCAATTAGAGGCACTGCCTCCTCTTCTTTTTTTAGCCATTTTTCATACTTTTCCCAATCTTCTTTTATCGCCTTACGAACAACTTTTTTCAGTTCATCGTGAACACCTGAATCCTCTATCTGTTTGGGTTTGGCTACCACCATAGCAAACTCAATATTGCCATTTGAGTCTACTAATACACCATCCTTTTCTTCTAAATCTAAAAAGTTTTCAGCATTAAAATAATAACTTTTTCCGTTTTTATTAAACTGCACTTCTACAACTATCGGCATTTTACCCTCTCTTCTAATATGGTCATCAAAAAATTATCTACCATAATATTTAAATTACAATTCCGTTCTATTTTCTCATTCATACGAACACAATATTTGGCAATGTTCATCAAGCAGGATAAAGAAAAATCCTCAGATATTTTTCCATACCAGTCTGCTCTTTCTTTATTTTTTATCAAATCTTCCTGTTCAAGTTTTATATATAAAATATCCTGCAAAACTTCTCCATACAAAAGTAAAAAGTTTTTAAAATCATTTTTAAGCAAATATAATTTACTAGCATAGGATAAAATTTGTGAAGAGTGACGCATATTTTCCCACATATCAAACACAAAGTTCATTAAGCCTTCAAAGTTTTCTTTTTGCGCAAACTCAAAAGCCTTTGCCTGAGAGCCTTTACAGTAGGACACAATGTTGCTCATATGCTCATATGGCAAACTAAACTTGCTCAAAGTGTTCAACAACTGCTCTTTGTCATAATGCGGTAAATATACTTTTTTGCAACGAGATTTTATAGTAGGTAAAAGTTTATTTTCATTCTGAACATTCAAAATAAAATAAACATTTTTAGGAGGCTCTTCTAAGGTTTTCAAAAGTTTGTTTTGTGCCTGAACATTTATGGCATCAGCATTATTTAAAATATAAATTTTTTTGTCCGACTCATAAGGAGCAAGCCACACATTCTCAACTATGCTCAGCACCTCATCCACTGCAATACTTTCTTTTTCTCTGGGATGAATCATCACATCAGCGTGATTATTATGTTCAATTTTTTGGCACTGAACACAATTATTACAAGGCGTTTCACTCTCACACATCAAAACTTTTGCAAGATATAAAGAGTATTCTTTAAGTGCATACTCATCCGCACTAAGAACCATAATGCTATGCGTTAAATCCTCTTTATGTATTCTATTTCTTTGCCCTTCTTTCATCATACCTCTCCAAGAAAATTTCTCTCTTCGTTTTTTTATTTTCTATTTTTTTAACCTTTCGTTATATCTTTCTAAGAAAATTTCTCTCACCTTTTTCTGTATAGTCGCGGTATCCTGAGTAGCATCAACAACCACATACCTATGTTTTTCTTCCTTTGCGATTTGGTCGAAACCATCTGCTACTTTTTTATGAAAATCTAAGCCAGATAATTCAATAGCATCCAACTCATTTTTCATCTTTCGTTTGAAAGCCTGCTCAGGATTGATTTTTAGATAAAAAGTTAAATCAGGCTCAACGCCATCCGAAGCAATTTTATTCAAATTTTTAATCATATCTTTATCCATACCACGCCCATAGCCTTGATATGCCAAAGTAGAATCATAAAACCTATCCAACACCATAACCCCGCCCTGCTGTAAAGTAGGCTTTATAATTTTCTCCACTATATCCGCACGAGCGGCTTCGAACAATAGAAGTTCACTCAAAATATTTTTGTCTTTAAAGGTCTTATCCTTTACCAGCATACGAACATATTCTGAAAAATTAGTTCCACCCGGCTCTCTTGCAGAAAAATAGTTTATGTTTTGCTGTCTTAAAAATTGGCAGAATAGACCTGTTTGTGTGGACTTTCCGCTTCCCTCTCCACCTTCAAATGTTACCAAAAACCCTTTCTCTCTCATTTTTCACCTCAATAAATTTTAACATAAAAAACATATTTTAGCAATCTATATAGCGTAAAAAATAATTTAAAAATTAAGGTAGAACTACCCTCTGACCCTATTTTTAAATAAAGATACTAAGGACATAAACTCCCTAACTCTTTAATCATTATAACATTGCAAAAACATACACTAAGGTGAGGGCAGTTCAATCCACTAAACATTCTTATTGATTGAGAATTTACTTGTTTTATAACAAAAGCGATTTCGAACTATTCAAACGCTGATATCATTAAAAAAGATTAAATTTACATATAATATCAAAACAAAAAACACACCAAAAAAATAAAAAAGTGGCAAGGAGTTACACGCCCTCACCACTTATTTTTTTATAACAATTTATTCTAGCACTATTTTTCATCCCTAATTTAGTTGCCCTATTCCTTACCACTAAATTATTTCATATGATGCTTTTTCTTCCTCTGAGTTAGCCTATTCTTTTATAGTATATATAATATTATTTTTTATCCCTCTAAGTTGGTTGCCTCTTGTTCAATCTTATATAATGCTTTATATTCCACACACTCTTTCATTAACTCTTTATGTTTGCCCTGTGCTAAAATTTTTCCGTTTTCAATCATAATAATTCTATCACAGTTTACCACTGTGCTTAGGCGGTGAGCAACTACCAAAACGGTATGGTCTGCGGTCAAATTATTTATAACATCCTGTATTCGTTTTTGATTTTCGTTATCCAAAGCACTGGTTGCCTCATCTAACAAAATAATTTTGCTCTTTTTCAGCAAGGCACGGGCAATAGCCAATCGTTGCCGTTGTCCTCCACTTAATATCAAACCATTTTCGCCAACTACGCTATCGTAGCCTTGCTCTTTGTTTACAATAAAATCGTGAATTTGTGCTTTTTTACAAACAGCCATCATTTCCTCATCGCTCAATCCATCTTGCACAAATTTCAAGTTTTCACGAACAGTTGCATTGAAAATATAAGGGGTTTGCGGAACAACGGTAACCAACTTGCGCAAGCCATCCTCAGAGAGTTTGCGAATATCCACGCCATCAATACAAAGTGAGCCACTGGTAACATCATATAATCTAGGTATCAAATTCAGCAAAGTGCTTTTACCTTGTCCGCTTTTACCCACAAAGGCTACGCTTTGATTCGGCTCAATCTTTAAATTAAAATTTTCAAAAACAACAGGCCCAACATCATACTTAAAGCCTACCTTTTTAAACTCAATAGCACCTTGTGGCTTTTTAATAGTTTTGTTCCCAAATTTCTCTTTGGGATAGTCCACATCATCCAAAATTTCACTGATACGCTCTGCGCTAATTCTTGCATTTCCAAGTGACTCACGAATATCAGCAAGATATTGAATTAAGTAAGCGGCCTGACCCTTATAAAAAATCACCACTATCAAAGCACCTATTGTTATTTGTCCTTGAACTAAAAGATAAACCCCCAGCAATATAAAGAAGAACTCAAAAACCGCCTGTATAATCCTTCTGGAATTTCGCCAAATACTATTCCCCACCACTCTATCTATGGCAACACTTTTCATATGTCCGGCATTTTCATTAAATTTTCCTTGAACATTTTTTCGTATATTCAAGTTTTTAATATCCCGAATACCCCGTGCGATTTCAGAGATAAATCCAATATTTCGGTCTGAAAGAACTTTTTGCTTGCGTCCCATTTTATAGTTATGTTTTTGATATCCTGTTTCAAATATAGAAAAAGAAAAAACGGATAAAATCAAAAGCAATCCTAACCATATATTTATAAAACAAATATAAACAGTAAATGCAGCCGAACTTAACACCTGTGTTAAGTTGCTTATAGTAACCCCAACCGAATCAACAACAACAGTGGTGTCTGAGTTCACCCGACTGATTATAGAACCTGAATTTACCGAATCAAATTTTGCTGTTTTGGTTCGGGAAACATTGTCTATCAAATCTATTCTAAGTTTATTGATAACTTTCTGAAATATGCTTGATATACTTATATCCCACAATGAATTCGCTACACGCATAGTTATGAATACAACAGCAATTATAGCAGCGTATTTTATTACATCGCTTGAATCAGCAAGCCCACTATCAGTAAGTCCAATAAAAGTAATCATTCGCTCAGTAAATATTGCATCTAGTAAAGATGTTGTAGCAACAATCAGCGCTAAAAAAATAACAAAAACCAACCCCCAACGGTGACCTTTAAAATAAATCAGGCATCGCTTTAAGGCTTGCCAACCTTTTTTGCCCTTCAATTTACTGGTATCAAAACGGTTTTTCACATCCTTAGGCTTTAACCCATAACGAACTAAATCCTTTGCTTGTGATTTTTCCAATCTTTTTTGTTTTCGCTCTGCTCTTTTTTGCTTAAAGGTTAACCTCTTTTTGCCCTCTTCTTTGATTGTATCTTCTTGAATCTCACTTTGTTCAACTTGTTCTTTTTGTGGTTGTTGCTTTTGTTTTTTGTTTTTATTTGTCGCTATTAGTTTATCTTTTTTCAAAGATTTTGTTTCATTTTTTGTATTTTTACCCTTATCTGATAGTTCAATAGGTGGTAATGTTAGAGCACTTTTTTGTCAGATTTTTTAAGGGAATTCATTTTGCTTTTAATAGGAAAATCACCAGTTGATTTATCAACCGGTTGGATATTAGATTTGCTTTTTTGGGCACGCTCTGCCTTCACTTTTTTCTCTTGCTTTTCCATCTTTTCCCCACACTAAATCAATGCTAAGATTGTATCAAATAAAGGGTTACCTGTCAATAACCAGTCCTGATTATTTATGCATTACTCCCTGTTTTTGGTATTGTCAGACTGTTTGCTTGATATTTTAGAAGAGTGGAATTTTTTATTTGAAGTATTTTTTATAATATAAATCATATTTTTGTAAGACACCTAGTAAAGTTCGGAGGAAAAAACATTTGCAACAATAAAATAAATAATATAAATCATATTTTTCGTAAGATATCTAGCAAAGATATAAGATAGCACCAAAAGTTATATGAAAAATTCTATATTTTTTTGACACAAAGGGCTTGATATTTTTTTACAGTTGTGTTATAATAGAAATACTTAAATCCGTTTTCCCTTTTTAGGTCTAAAAACGAGTTTATAGTTTTTTAAAAGGGAGAACGAACCGAAATGGCAGATAAGACTCTTATTTGTAAAGATTGCGGAACTTCATTTGTATGGACAGAAGGCGAGCAAGATTTCTACAAAGAGAAAGGTTTCGAGAACGAACCACAGAGATGTCCTGATTGCAGACGCGCTAAAAAGCAGCAACGCAACGGCGGCAACAAAGGAAGATACTAGTATCTGGTATAAAGAGGGGTTAACCCCTCTTTTTTTATTTCCTATTTCTGTTAGCGATTGCTTATTTGATGATATAAACGGTTTTGCTCTAT
>CAYJAI010000002.1:0-20056 GCA_964368395.1 uncultured Christensenella sp.
CTATTTATTTTTACATATCTTTAATTAAATATTCTTTTTGTTTGTTTTTATTGATAGAGTTTTCTTTTTCTTTTTATTATGGTTTTATCTAGATTATTAACTCGGCATAAATCTAAGCATTAAGAGTTTCATTGTTTCTAAAAAATTTATTTATAGAAAAAAGCAGTTTTTTGACCGTTTTCTTTTCTTTAAAAGTAGAACAATTCAGAACAATATCACTACTGTCTACATATATTTTATCCCGCTCAGTAAAGGCAAGACCTAACATTTTCTCATCAATATCATCACCAGAAATTTCAGCACGCGCCTTCCAATATTTAGGAGATATTTGCAAGTAAACGATGTAACTAGTTTTGCGTATACGATTAAAGTTGCGATTGCTGAACATAGTCATAGGCTGAACAGTGATAATAGTGTTTTCAAAACTTGCAACATTTTTTATAACCCTAGTTTCGCACTCACGCATATATTTTTTTCCCTCTTTACTTCCGAGGATAGACAAAATATGCTCTACATCTCCCAATTCAAATTCCAACATATCCTCTACATCAACAAAATACATATCCAATTTTTCGCCCAATAATTTGGAAACATTTTTGCTGTATTTTGGCAACAGACATATAAAAGCAATGTTTGTCTTCATCAATAACCTCAACTCTTTTTTTTATATACTATCATTAAATTCAAAATTTATCAATGATTTTACTTTAAATTTCTACTTTTTCCCCGTTTAATCACTATAAAAAGCACAATAGCCACACCCAACACCACCACACCGATGTAAACAGGCAACCATCCTACTGTGTTGAAATCACTTTGTTGAGTGGCTATAAATATCCCCGCTTCACCAATAGCAAAAAGTATATCCCCACTTTTTCCGGTCTGTAAAATATTACCCTCTTGAACGCCGCTTGCCTTTAATCTGTCAAAAACCTCTTCATCCGGATTTCTGCTATCATTTGCTCCAACACTGATAAAAGCATAGGTGGGGCTTAACGCACTTAAAAAGTCCGCAGTGGAGGAGGTGGAACTGCCGTGATGCCCAACTTTCAAAGCATCCACCTTAGGAAGAGTGCCCTTTTGCACCAAATAGTTTTCCACCTCAGACTGGGCATCTCCGGTCAACGCTATGGAATATCCATTATACGAAAGCACCATTACCGGCGAAAAATTATTGACATTACCATATGTAATTTTATACGGAGAGTAAAACTCTATCTCATAACCGCTAATATCCTCGGATAGGAGTATGTTATCACTAGTGTATTCTACCTCGCAATTCGGTTCAGAGTATGCCGCTTCTAAAAAATCAAAGTAAACATTTGTGCTCACTGTTTTTAAGTCATTTCCACTTAAACTAACTTCTTCTTCTGAAATAAATTCTGATTGCTTAGCACGGTTTAATTCCTCATTATTCATAGTGAGTTTATCCCCTGTTGCGTCTGATTTATAGTAAAAAATAGTAGGTCGGTAAACTTTGTTTATCTGAAAAGCCTCAAAAATTTGCACCATCCCACCGGTATGGTCTGCATCTGAGTGCGTGAGTATCATAAAATCAAAAGTTCCGCCACTTCCCTTGAAAACATATTCTTGTATATAACTTACTATATGCTTTCTACTTGCATTAGTTAGGTCACCCGAGTCTATTATACCTTTGGTGTTATCGGGTAATTCCAACACTATACAATCAGCGCTACCTACATCTAGTATATGCACCACACAATCTTGTGCAAGTGCCGTTTTGTAGGAAGTGTAAACATTTTCTGCACCATAAACTTGCTCAAAATTAAAGGGCGAAAAAAATAGCATTAAAACAAATAGTATAGTAAAAACTTGCGTTTTAAAAAGGGGATACCGCTTACTTTCCAATCTTCTTTAACTCCAACTTTTCATTCTCACTCAAAGAGTCTGTCAACCTTTCCAACTGTTCGCTTTTTCTTTTTATGGCTTTCAGTTTTCTGCTCATATTCTTGATATTTTTATTAGCCTGTGTGCGATTTAAAACCTCTAAAATCTCAGGCAAAGCCTGTTTAGTCGCTAGGTATCCTCGTTTCATCAACTCTAAGGTGTCTGATATCTTTAATTGATGGAACTCAGATAAATCTATCTTTAATACATAATCAGACTGAACATAACCTTTTACCGCATTAGATACCATAAGTATACGAAAAGAGGCTTTTAAAATATCCAACAATTTAGTGCTTTCTGTGCCGAAACCGCGAGTAGGATTTATATCCAAAGACACTATTATATCCGCCCCCATATCACGCAAAGCATCTGCCGGAATATTGTTGGTAAGCAATCCATCTACCAGCCTCATATCACCAAACTCAACCGGATTAAATACACCGGGCACAGCGCAAGAACCGGCTATTGCTTTAACTAAATCACCTTGGTGGAGGTGAACCTCTTTGCCTGATTTTATATCAACCGCAACTATACAAAGAGGTTTTTTGAGCGTTTCAAAGGTGTATTCCCCCAACAATTCGCTAACAATACTCTCTAACTTATCTGTTTTATTAGGGACAAAAACAAACTTAGAACTGGTAAAATCGCTTTGCTTAATTGTCAAAGCATATTGCTCCATTTCCTCTATTGTCAAATCCGAGGCATATAAAGCCCCCATCAAAGCGCCTATGGAAGTGCCTGCGACATAATCAAACTCTATACCTGCCTCCTTAAAAGCACGCATAACGCCTACATAACTAAAACCACGAACACCGCCGCCACTAAAAACAATACCCGTTTTCAGTTTTTTCTCTTCTTTTTGCTTTTTATTTGGCTTAAATAAGCCCTTAAACCATTCCCCTAACTTCATATTTCTTCCTCAAAAAAATATTACCATAAAATAACATAAAAATAAAGAAAAAAGAAGTGTTTTACTTCTTTTCTCCTAATTTATTCGGCATTTTCGGATTCTTTATCTGCAATAGCCTGCTCTATTTCAGCAATATCGGATAACAACTCAGTATTAACTTTCCTTAAAATACCGTTTGTATTTTCTAAAATAGGGAAGCGCTCTTTATTCGCCTGCATAACCTCTTCGCAATGTTGCACTGATAGCCTTAACCCATCCAACAAGTCTAAATCCTCATTAAGTTTCTTAGCCTTATCCTCATCAATGTCCACATAGTTGTTCACGCCATATAGTATGATTTTCTGTCTTGCAACTATTGCTTCTCTTCGAGTTAACTTTGCTTTATCTTTGTCCAAAGTCTTTTTAACGCGGGCAAGCGGATTGTATTCTCTGCGGTTCTCTCTTAAATCTTTTTTGTTTTGCTTTAATCTTTCGTTTAAAACTTCTAATCTTGCTTTCAATTTATCTACACTTTCTCCGCTATACATAGATGGCATATCTTCTACTGCCACTATATTAGACTGTTCTGTTTTTAGTTCCTCTAATCTTCGCTTCTCTTCTTCAAGCAGTTTTTTCTGCTCCTCTAAATTTGTCCGCTGTTCTTCAATGCTGGCTTGCTCCTGCTCTAATTCTTTTCTTTGCTCTTCTATCTCTAACCTTTCTTGCTCATAATCTACTTCATCGAAGTCATCCTCTTCGTCCTCTTCATCATCTTCTTCCTCAGACTCTACTTCCTCAGACTCTACTCCCTTATTCAATAAAGCAAGTTTAGGGGTTTCTTTTACAATACCAGCATCACTTTCTGCTGAAACATCCTTACTAGCGTTGTATTCAGCCAAACTTTCCACTGTGATTTTATTCATCAGCCCTTCTAAATCTTTCTCATCTAATTCTTCTGCCTTATCTGCCTTATCTTCAAAGATATTATCAAATTCATCAAAGTCGCGCTCTGTTCTAGTGGTTCTAATCGGCTCTTCATCAAAAAATAAATCATTTCTATCCTTATCTTGATGTAACGCTTTCTGCTCCTCTTCTGCTAATTCACTATTCCAAGAGTTAGCGTTATAATCAGCAAGTCCACTATGAAGTTCTGAACTTTTCTCTAAATCACCATCTAACTCATTAGTGGCTAAAACGGTAGGTCGCACCACCTTATTCCTCTTCTGTCTTACTGCCAAGCCTGCTTCGGAATCTGCACATTTGCCTTTATTCAATCCGTTCACAGCCAAATAGGCAATTAAATACACTATGATTGCACCTACTATAACCACACCTACAATGGCTAAGATGTTTAAAAAAGTTCCCCACATTTTACTTTTCTCCTTTTCGGTTGATGGTGGAAGCGATGGGATTTGAACCCATGTCCAAATGAAATCTTAAATATTGTCCTACATGTTTAGTCGCTTTTTAAATTTACCATAATATCTCAAAGCAACAACCTTAACTATGGCTAGCCCTTATGCGATATAGTGTCGGGCGTTCACTATAAAGTTGATTAGTTTTTTTGAGGCTTGAACACTTGCAACTAATCACACATTATCCAAACCAGTCTGTTTGTATCTGACCAGGATTTGTTATGCTACTGCCACCGCACTATATTGTGGAGTGTAGCCAGCATAACTTACAGATTTATTTTCTGCGTTTATTTCGTTTTTCGTTGATACGCAGACGAACCTGCGACATGCACAATAGAAAAAATTTTCACCCGTCGAAACCAATACGCTCCCATATGTTTTACCGACCCTTCAACTCACGCTGAATACTTTTTTCTACATCTCTTTTTTTAATGGTTTCCCGTTTGTCATAAAGCAACTTTCCTTTACATAGAGCAATCTCTACTTTAACATACTGTCGCCTAAAATACAATCGTAAAGGCACAATGGTCAACCCTTTTTCGGTCACTTTTGAGGCTAAGGTGTCTATTTCGGATTTTTTAAGCAATAATTTTCGAGTCCTTCTCTCCTCTGGTTTGTAATTGGCAGTAGCACTATATGTTTTTACGAACATATTATGCAAAAAAGCCTCTCCATTCCTAACTGTCACAAAACTGTCGGTAAGACTGACCTCTCCATTCCGTATGGATTTTACCTCAGAGCCTACCAAACTAATGCCCGCCTCAAATTTCTTTAAAATAAAGTATTCAAAGTGTGCTTTTTTATTAGTAGTTATGTTTCCCATATTCTACCTCTCATATTATATCACTCTTTATGTTTTTTTTCAATACCCTTTTGCAAAATTTTTTAAAGGAGCGTTTTACTTGACTATTTTAAAATTTATCTGTCTTTTCTGCAAATTAACACTTAACACTTCTACATTAACCTTTTGCCCCAACTGAAAACTGTTTTTACTCCCCTTTAAAAGGTGTTGCTTCTCTATAAAATTATATGTGTCAACGGGCAAATCTGACTCACTGCATAAGCCTTCTACTGTGTTATCCAACTCAATAAAAACACCAAAAGTATTAACCCCACTCACAATACCCGCAAAAGATTGCCCTATTTTATTCATCATAAATTCGGCTTTCTTTAAATCATCGACCGCTCTTTCTGCTGTTTCAGATATTTTTTCTCGCTCGCTAGATTGAATACTTGTTTCAACTACAAAGTTCTCATAAAAACCCATTCGGTCACTATTAGGCTTTCTTATTATACAATCTTTAATGATTCTATGAACCATTAAATCTGGATATCTTCTTATAGGAGAGGTAAAGTGACAATAAAATTTGGCAGCAAGCCCAAAGTGCCCTAAATTTTTGCTTGCATACCTTGCCTTCTGCAAAGACCTGAGCATAACTTTATTAACCACTTGCTCATAAGGTTTGTCCTGTATAACATACAAAAGCCCCTGCAATTCTTTTGGCGCTACACTTTCTGCCTGCCCTTTTATGTGCAAGCCTAAGCCGGATATAAAATCAAAAAAGTTCTGCATCTTCATACTGTCTGGCTGCTCGTGAACACGATAAACACAAGGCATATGCTTATCAAAAATGTCTTTCGCTACACTTTCATTAGCCAATAACATAAAACTTTCAATGAGCATATGCGCGCTATTTCGCTCTTTTTTCCGAACATCAACAACCATCCCCATTTCATTGAAAACAACCTCAGATTCGGCAACATCAAGATTTAAAGCCCCGCGTTTTTCTCTCTTTTTGAACAAAATATTGTGCAATTCTTCCATCATTTTAAACTTAGGAACTAAATGCTCATATTTTTTACACGCACTTTCATCTCCTTGCAAAATATCAAAAACCTCGTTATAAGTCATTCGTGCGCAAGACTTTATGACCCCCTCGCAAATGGTGCACTCTTTTACATTGCCCTTTTCATCTACCTTCATTATAACGGACAAAGTTAAACGCTCCATATCTGGATTCAGCGAACATATTCCGTTACTAAGCGGAACAGGCAACATAGGTAGAACACTGTTATCACAAAAATATACACTAGTTCCTCTCTGAAAAGCCTCTTTATCTAAGGCTGAGTTAGGTTTTACATAATGGCTCACATCTGAGATATGCACACCAAGAGTCCAAGTTTGGTCTTCGTTTCTTTGAATACTTATAGCATCATCAAAGTCTTTGGCATCCTCGCCATCAATGGTAACAATTTGTTCTTTGGTAAAATCTACTCGATTTTTCTTTTCCTCTGCCCGAACAGTCTGAGGTAAAGATTCCGCTTCCCGCATAACATTAGGCTGGAACTTTTCGTATAAATTATATTCTCGTATGATGGATAAAGTATCTACACCTTTTGCGTTCTCATTACCAAGCACCTCTATAATTTTACCCTCAGGATTTTTATTGTCCGAATCAAATTTCACAATACGAACTACCACTTTGTCCAAATGGCGAACTTTCTTTTTATTATCTAATTTTACAAAAATATCTTTAAAGTGCTTACCATCATCCGGTTTAACAAATCCAAACTGCTTATTAGTTGTCATCAAAGTCCCGACAATATTACCCTCATTTCTTTCTACAACTTTATAAACCTCGCCCTCTTGACGCCCCTCTTTGGTAACCGCTTTCACTAAAACAATATCCTTATTCAATGCGTGTTTTAATTTAATATGCGGTATAAAAATATCCGGCTGGTCACTGTCTATAAGTTTGCAAAAAGCAAAACCTCGCGCATTTCCAACTATTTGCCCTTTATGCAGATTTAGTTTGTCTATGTGAACAATTTTCTTCCCGCCGGTCAGAACAAGTTCTCCTTCCTGTAAAAGTCGTGAAATCTCATTAAAAACCTCAGCATTTTCAATATTGAGTGCTGCACTGATTGATTTAGATAACTCACTTTGAGTCATATACTCCAAATCATTATTTTTTATATAATCTAAAACTTTTTTCATTTTTTCTCCCATTTAATTATATCCAAAAAACAAAAGAGGACTTCTATCATCCTCTTAGATTTTAAACCAAAAGGCAGAACACAAAAACCATCCGTTGTATCTTTGTTGCCTTCAAAGCGATTCGAAATTATCCCCTTTAATAGACTTCAACTTCCCTGCCTTTCATACTTCTTTATTATTGAAAAGACTACCTGATACCTTTTACACATCCCCTGCTACGAAATGAAGAAGTATAAAATACGCAACAGCAATCACTGCAACCGCAATGGCTATCCCTATGGTCCACCTTTTCAGTCTTCCCTCTAAGGTTTGCCCTCTGTTCTGTGAATAATAAGTTTCAGTAGTTCCTGTCAAAGCATTCATTCCACCGCCACTATTACCTTTCTGACAAAGCACTAAGATAATTATCGCAACTGCTCCTAACCCCATCAAAGCCACCAATATTATTTTTGTCCACGCTAAAAAATCCATCAAGCCCGCATCGGCAGCAATCAAGAAAGCCATTGAATTTAACATAATTCCTCCACAAATAATAGTGGTTTGATTATAGCATAAAATAAACTATTGTTCAAGTAAAAAATAAGCATTTACAAAAAAGCAAGAAACTTTCACCGCTTAATTCTCTATTGTAGCCAAATATACATCATACATAACACAAAAAAGACTAGAAATAAGAAAAGCGCTCCATAATTGATAGGCGTTTTTTCCGCTTTTTTCAAGTTTAAAGTTTTCGCCAAAAAGAAAAAAGATAGCGCCAACAAAACTAAAATTAAAATATACCGCACATAGTCAGGGACTTCTCTAAATAAAGTATTTATTACAGTATTGAAAAAATCCAGCATTAAAAAACTCATTAATTTTTCTCCTTCTGTATTATATCTTATTAGTCTTTTGTTGTCAATAAAGGAATAAAACAAAATAAAATTCAGCCAACCATTAAACAAGAAATGAAATAAATGTGAGGACTATCCCTTGATGGAGGAACTCTTTCTGTGTTGCCTGACTGTTTGATACCTTAGAGCAAAGTGGACTCAATTATAATGTTTATCAAACTTTATTTTATCAAAGATTCTGCGGTCATTTCCATAGGTTTGTCTAAATTCATAATATCTAAAACAGTAGGAGCGAAAGAAGAAAGTCCAAACTTTCCTTTTTTAAACTTTATACCTTTATCTGTAATTAAGAAAGGCACTGGATTACAAGTGTGCGTGGTCAGCGTAGGCGCTTTTTCGCGCATATCCTCCACATTGCCGTGGTCTGCGGTTACAATACACGAATACCCAAGGTTTAGCCCGGCTACCACCATTTTTTCCAGTGCTTTATCTACCGCTTCCAAAGCAAGAACAGCCGCTTTAAAATCCCCAGTATGCCCTATCATATCTGGATTAGAGAGGTTTACCAAAATAAAATCAAACTCTCGTTTAACAATGGCACGCTCTACCGCGGTAGCAATTTCATTTGCTTTCATCTGAGGATAAAGAGCAAAATTTTCTACATTTTCACTCTCAATTAAAATTCTCTGCTCGCCCTTAGGCGCTTTTTCTACCCCACCATTAAAATAGTAAGTAATATGTGCGTATTTAGTGGTTTCAGACACTTTTAACTGTTTATATTTTAACAAACTTAAATATTTTGACAAGGTTACCGAAGGGTAAGTTGCCACAAAAGCGGGCTGGATGTTTTTATCCCTAACATCGTAGCGTGTTAAAGATGCAAAATTCATTTTTGGTAAAACGCGTTTAAATTCTTTAAAAGAACGCTCTGAAAAGGCTTTGGTGATTTGACGCATACGGTCCGGGCGAAAATTAAAGAAAAACATTTCATCTTTGGCTTTTACTCCGGTATAATCCCCCACCACATAAAGAGGAATAAATTCATCACTAGTCTTTTTTGCATATTCTACATCAAAAACTTTTTGCCAATTTTGAACCTTAGTTCCTTTGCCGAAAGCAATTAAGCCTAGGGCTCGCTCTGTCCTATTCCATCTTTTTTCACGGTCCATTGCGTAAAAACGACCACAAATGGTGACTATCTTTCCTACTCCTATTCGGTCTATTTCTGACTGTAAGCGCGCTAAGAAATCTTGTCCTGAATTTCGCGCAGAATCCCGTCCATCTGTTATACAATGCACCATAACAGACTGAACTTTTTGTTGTTTAGCCATTTCTAGCAAAGAAATAAGGTGATACAGCGAACTATGAATTCCGCCATCCGAAACCAAACCTACAAGGTGTAATGTGCTGTTGTTTTTAACCGCTCTTTGCATTTGGGCGGTTAAAACGGGGTTACTGAAAAAAGTTTTATCCTTTATTGCTTGATTGATTTTCATAAACTCTTGTAGAAGACATTTACCCGCCCCTAAGTTCATATGCCCGACCTCACTGCCTCCCATTTGCCCCACAGGAAGCCCAACATATTCCTCACTGGCATATATCTGTGTGTGCGGATATGTTTGCAATAGTTTTTTCCAAAAGGGCATTTTCGCCACTTTTGTAGGATTGCCCTCCGCTTCCTCTCGTATTCCGAAACCATCTAAAACAACGGCTAAAACAGGCTTTTTCGCTTTCATTTTATCTCCTAACACTATTTTTTCCTATATCTAAAAAATCTTTTGCAACCAAACTAGCACCTCCCACTAAGGCACCATCTATCAACTCATTGCTTAAAAGACTTTCCGCGTTTGAGGGTTTAACACTTCCACCGTATAAAACTTTTATTTCATTTTCACCAAACATTTCTTTCAAAGTCTTTTTGATAAAAATGAAAGTTTGTTTTATCTCCTCAGGCGTAGGAGTTCTACCTGTTCCTATCGCCCAAACAGGCTCATATGCTATTATAATTTTACTAGCAACTTCTAACCCGTTCAACCCCTCGCTAAGTTGGTTTTTCAAAACTTCCTGAGTTTTTCCCTCTTGATATGCCTCTTCTGTTTCGCCTATACAAAGCATCGGAGTTATATCACAGTTTAAAAGTTGTTGTATTTTTTGATTGATTTCATTGTTTTTTTCTTGAAAAAGAGTTCTCCGTTCGCTGTGCCCTACTAAGCAAAACTGAACACCGCAATCGGCTAGCATACTGGCACTCACCTCACCAGTCCAAGCGCCTTTTTCTGCAAAACTTGTATTTTGTGCACCTATCATACACTTGCTACCAAGTTTTTGAACCCCCTCTTTAATGTATGGAAAAGGAAGAGCAAGTCCATAAATAATTTCCTCAGATACTTCTTGATTCTCAAACGCACTTGCAAACATATCAATATCTGCACTACAATTATTCATTTTCCAATTTCCAAAAATATACTTCATTTTAATCTCCAATCTTATCCATTATAACATCTAGCCCTGGCAAGCCCTCATTCTCTAACAATTTTAAAGCAGCCCCGCCTCCGGTAGATAAGTGTGTAACCAAATTACCCATACCAAATTTCTGTAAAGCCGAAGCGGTTTCACCTCCGCCCACTATACCTATCGCCTTAGAAGACACTAACGCTTCTGCAACTTTTTGCGTTCCTTTTTCAAATTTCTCAAACTCAAAAACGCCCATAGGCCCGTTCCAAAAAACAGTCTTTGCTTTCATTATCTCTGAACTGAATAAACGAATAGTCTTAGGTCCTATATCCATTCCTATATCTTTTTGCCTAAAATCGCCAGTAACCACCACTCTGGAATCTGCAATAAAATTAAACTCCTCTGCAACAATATGGTCAATAGGTAAAAGTAATTTTGTTCCCTCTTTTTCCGCCTTGTCCATCAAAAGTTTAGCAATAGGCAATCGGTCCTGCTCTATTGTGGAGTTCCCCATATTAAAGCCCTTAGCCGCTAAAAAGGTATATGCCATAGCCCCACCTATCAAGATAGTGTCCGCTATGTTTATCAAATTGCTTATCAGTGTTATTTTGTCCTTAATTTTTACTCCGCCTAAAACAACAACCAAAGGGCGTTTAGGATCTGTCATAAGTCTTCCGAACATTTGCAACTCTTTTTCCACCAAAAAGCCCACACAACTAGGTAAAAACTTAGTAATTGCTGAGGTGCTTGCGTGCGCTCTATGCATAGTTCCAAAAGCATCATTACAAAAAACATCTGCAATAGAAGCCAGTTTTTTAGCAAATTCTACATCATTTGCTTCTTCGCCCGGCTCAAAACGAAGATTTTCCAACAATAGAATATCTCCATTTTCCATATTATTAACTATTTTCTTTGATTTTGCTCCAATAACTTCTCCGAGAAACAGAATAGGCACTTTAAGTAATTGTTTCAAGCGCTCAACAACAGGCAATAAAGTAAATTCAGGATTCGGCTTACCATCTGGCCTACCCAAGTGAGAACAAATAATAATTTTCGCTCCCTGCTCAACTAGATATTGAATGGTAGGAAGACTTTCTACTATTCTTTTGTCGCTGGTAATGTTGCCTTCCTTGTTCATAGGCACATTAAAGTCCACTCGAAGCAGAACACGCTGTCCCTTTAACGCATAATCTTTCAGTGTTAATTTGTTAAACATTTTATTCCTCCATTAAAGTTATTTTTATTGCTATATCAGTATAATCTGTTCCTAGTTTTGCAAACTCATATAATAGATTGAAATATAGCGCGTTATCCCTTGACCTGCCCTCAACAGTGCGAACAGTTAAATTATGCTTTGCTTTGGTATTCTGAGCAATGTTTGCATCATTCATTTTAAAGATATTCTTCAAAGTTTCTTCGCGTTCTTCTTGTGTCAACTCATTATTTAGTATGGACCCAACTTGACTACCTAATTCATTTATATTTTCGCTTAAAGGTTTCAGTATCTCAATTTGTGATACTAATAATTTTCTAGATTTAGACGCAGAAGATTGTGCGTAATCATCAAATCGTATACAAACTTTAAGAATCTGAGCGGTATCATTCAAAATATTCAACAAAATATTTATTTTTTCTAGATTACTTTGAGAATACTGTGCACCTATACGGATAGTGCTATTAGTGGTTAATTTTATAGCCTTTTCCAAAGCCCTTATTTTACCCTTTTGGGAAGTATACGAAACTTCTTTTTCGAACATAATAGAACACAATTTTTTACTAAGTTCTACTTCCATACTCAGTATTTTAGCAATATTATCCCGAACGGATTTATGCGCTATGGCAGGGTTGTTGATAATTTTTTCATCTAATTCAAAGGAAGCATAATTGTCGCTTTTTTTATTTCTTTGTTTGACAATCTTTTCCATAAAAGTGGCTAGTGGTTTTATGAAAGGAAGAAGCAATAAACCAGGCACAAAGTTGAAAAGCAAAGCCATAACAATCAGGGATATACTAGCAACGCCTCCGCTCAATGTCCAGTGTATCCAGTTTGCCCAATCTGGTATAAACATTAAAGCAGTGAACAAAATACAAGCAAAGATTTTTAGAAGAATATTAAACAGAACCACCCTGCGCCCATTATGACCTCCACCAAATCCAGTTAGGAATAATAGGCTAATACCTGTCCCCAAGTTAGCGCCCCATAACGCAAAACACGCGGACTCAAATCCCATAGCACCTGCGGACACAAAGGCTATCAATATGGCTGTTACAGGATAACTACCCTGCATTAAAACAGAAATAACGACACCTATTAGCACTAATAGTATGGGATTATTGATAAGAGATAAAGTGTTTGATATGTCAGTCGAATCCACCAAAGAGCGCATACTTGAACTAAGCAAAGTGATACCTAAACAAAGTAGTCCAAAGCCTAACATCATAGACCCTACTCTTTTCACTTTATCTTGTTTGGCAAATATTCCTATAAGCACACCCACTATACAGAAAATGGAAAGGATTTTCAGTAGGCTGACACTCTCAAACATAAGTAGAACCATAGAACAGGTGGCACCAAAGTTAGCACCCAAAACCAAAACAAAAGCCTGAGCCAGCCCTATTGCGCCTATGTTTATAAGCCCCACTGTCATAGTTATTGTAAGCACTGAGGTTTGTAATAAAAAAGTGGTCCCCATACCCAGCCCATAACTTTTAAACACACTTCCAGACGCCTTACCCAAAGCCCTTTTGAAACGATTGCTCAGCACAGATTCCATACTGCTGTTCATCACTCGGATACCATATAATAAGACACCTAGACCTGCAAGTGCCATAAAAATTTGATAGACTGCTTCCATCTCCCACCTATTTTAATTTTATATATTTATAATCCTACCAAATATATAAAAATGTAGCAACTAAAATCGGCTATTTTGTCCAAAGTTCATCTATTATGGCGAAAATCTCAGATAAATTATCTGAGGTGACCAGTTGATGCCTTTTGCTTTTGGCTTTTGATACTCCATTCACATAACTTGCCAAATGTTTTCGCATATGAAGTAAAACCAATCGTTCTGAATAATATGTTTGTAGAATTTCAAAATGCTTTTTTATTATATTGGGAACATTTACACTAATATTTTTACCCAACATTTCAGAAAAAATCCAAGGCTTACCCAAAGATGCGCGACCAATAGACACCCCCGCACATTGATATTTATCCATAATGATATCCGCCTGCTCTTTTGTCTTTATATCACCATTAGCAAAAACGGGAATATTCACAGCCTTAGCCACCTTACCTATGGTTGCCCAGTCCACCTCTCCACCATATAACTGAGTCCGCGTTCGCCCGTGAACGCATATGGCACTAGCACCATTATCTTGACACATTTTAGCAAACTCAACCGCATTGATATTATTTTTATCAAACCCTGTCCTAATTTTAACTGTTACAGGTTTTGAACAATTTTCTACCGCAGTTTTAATTATCGCGCCCGCCCGTTCAGTGTCCAGCATTAAAGCCGACCCCATACCTTGATTGACAATCTTAGGCATAGGACACCCCATATTTATATCTATAATATCCCAACCATCTAACATTCCCTGTTGTAGAACATCACGAACAGGCTCAGTCTGAGCGGCAAAAATTTGCACCGCACAAGGGCTTTCATTTGGCTCTTTGTATAGCAAGGATTTAGTGCCCTCATTTTCATACAATAAACCTTTTATGCTAATCATTTCAGTAGTTGTTAAACCACAGCCAAAATCCGCACAAAGGCTACGAAAAGCCACATCTGTCCAGCCCGCCATAGGCGCTAAAATATAAGGAGATTTTAAAATATCTTTTATTTTCATTTATTTTCCATACTTTTTATTTTACATATTCGTCTTGTTTTTCTGTCTTGTTTTTATGTCTTGTTTTTATACTATTTTTATGTCTTGTTTTTATACTATTTTCATGTTATATTTCTGCTATTTTTTATGCTATTTTTCTGTTATATTTTATGCTATTTTTATGCTATTTTTCTGTTATATTTTTGCTGTTTTTCCTGCTATTTTTTCTGCTATTTTTTACTATATTTCTGCTATATTTCCGCTATATTTCCGCTATTTTTTATGCTATTTTTATGCTATTTTTTGCTCAATTTTTTAATAGATAAAAATACTTAAAAACAAAATGGTATAAGATAAGAGAGGGCTTATCCCTTTACATTTTTGATATAATTTGTGAAAAAAGCAACTTATTTTCTGTTTTATAAGCCCGTAATTTTAATATAATGAGTTTTCACATAAAGGAACTTGTTTAACTTATGAAAAAAACCAACCGAAGTTGGCTTTTTTACTTTTTTTCTGCTATTTAGTTGATAGCGTCTTTTAGACCTTTTCCAGCCTTAAACGCAGGAACTCTACAAGCAGCAATTTGAATAGGAGCCTTAGTTAGTGGGTTAATACCACTTCTTGCTTTACGAGAACGAGCCTCAAATTTACCGAAGCCTGTTAAAACGATGTCTTCTCCCGCTTTTAGAGATTGAGTAATTACATCAAGTGAAGCATTCACTATTCTCCCTGCTTCTGCTAGCGCAACTCCTGCCTTTTCAGCAACCGCTGCTATAAATTCTTGTTTGTTCATAAATTAACTCTCCTTTTAAAAAGTTAAAGAAATTATAGCATAAATATTCTTTAAAGCCAACCAAAATCAGTGTTTTTAACGAAAAAAGTTGATTTTTAATCCATTTTTCGCCTTTTTAACTTCAAATTTTGCTCTTAAAGGCATTACTAACCTTAAAAACAGGTAAAAACCTTGCTTTTAAGCATCCCACCTTCTGAGTTTGAGGATTATAACTTTTCCTCTGCGGATAATGCTTCATATAAAACTTTCCAAAGCCCACCAAGGAAACCGTTTCCCCTCTTTTTAATGATGCGGTTAACACCTCTTTTAGCGCCCTTATGCACAGTAAACAGTCTTTTTGTGTCAGATTAGACTGTTTTGACAATTCTTTTATCAATTCTGATTTATTCATATACTATCCCCCTTACAGCAAATATAACCCTTTTTTATTTTTATAAACTTCATTTTAATTTTTTTTCATCTCTACAAAGTTATTCAACCTTTTTCTGTGAAAAAATCTACTGTATTTTCTATTCGGCAACAAACATACAAAACAGCCTATATAAACCAAAATACCAAAAGCAATTTCCAAAGGCAGCAGAATATACGGACTTAAAGAAAAGGCAAAGTTATTAAAAACAACTAGGGAAAACGCCATAGTCGCCCCGGATACAGCCATAACCCAAAACTCCTTGCCTAACCCCACCTTTACCCCACCTTTTCTGTGTAGATAAATACCATTCAAGGTAACCGCGGTCAGGAAAAAGGCATATTTGGCTATGGATATGCCAAAAATATTTAATACAGGTTGAGTAACTAAAACAAGTATCAAAATGGTTTTTAGCACAAAAGCAATAACCATACTAAATATAGGAACGCGCGAGTAACCTAAGCCTTGTAAAGTAGCATTCTGTGTTTGTAAAACAGAAGTAAAGACAATTAAAAAGGCAGAAAAAGAGAGTAATTGAGAGGCTATGAGCCCTTCATTTATAACGCCGTTTAGCAATGTGGAGGGATATAAAAACTGAATAATCTGAGGGGCTAAAACCATAACGCCCAAAGCGCAAGGAATGGATATCGCACTAGAAATAAAAAAACTTTGCTTCACTATTTTTTGCTTATTTTGCATATCTGAAACTAAGGAGGGAAGGATAACCGTGGCAACCGAAAGGGTTAGCACCACGGGCAAATTCACAATAGAGGTTACCATACCAGTATCTATGCCCCATAAAATAGTGCTTTGCTCCACACTCCACCCACTAGATAAAAGCAAGTTAACCACCAATAAACTATCTATGAACAAAGAAAAGGGTAGTACAAAATTAGCCAAGACTATGGGAAAAGAAGTTTTAAATAATTCCTTAAACAAGCCTGCACCGCTTGCCTGACTTACCTGCTGTTTACCCTCTTTCTTTCTTTCTAGCACAAAAACTAGCCCCATATATCCCACCGCAACTAATTCACTCAAAGTTACACCAGCCACCGCACCCAACACGCCATATTCAACACCATAAGGCATTAGCAAAAAACTTAAAGCCAGTCCAAAAATTAACTTGAAAAATTGTTCTAGTATGTTACTCATAGAAGTAGGGAGCATATTCATTCTACCTTGAAAGTATCCACGAAAGGCGGAAAGAATGCTCACTAAAACTACTGCGGGAGCAATAGCAAGATATGGAAGGGTAGCCAAAGAATTACCTTGAAGTTTTGCAATGAAGCCCGCACCTGCAAAAAGCAATAAGCCAAAAACTAACCCTATTAAAAATAGAGCAATTAAACTTATTTTAAGTATTTTATTTATCTCGGCTAAGTTGTCTTTGCGTTTGGCTATCATTTTGCTGATACCCGCAGGCATTCCGGTTGAGGACAAAACTAAAATTAAAGAAAAAATAGGAAAAACTAACTGATAAATTCCTATTCCTTCTACGCCCAGTATCCAAGTCAACGGGATGCGATATACCGCCCCCAGCCCCTTAGCCACTACACCGCCTATCATTAAAACTAATATTCCGTTAAAAAAAGTATGCTTTTTCATACTTATAGTTTGTTTTATAAAAGGCTGAATATACTTTTTTTATAGTTCTTGTATAAGTTTTTCTATTTTAACTTTAACCCTTTCGGCAAGTTCGGTATCCGAACTTTCTACTATGATACGAATCAGAGGTTCAGTTCCGCTAGGACGAACTATCACTCGACCATTGCCTGATAACTCTTTTTCGGATTTTTCTATACCAGCCTGAGCCTCACCTTTTAGGTATTTTGCCTTTTGGCTTTCAGTTATACTAACATTGCTTTTAGCCTGATAAAACACTTTTAGGTTTTGCAACATTGAGCGTAAATCTCCTACTTCTTTCAACATTTTGGTCAGCATAATTGCGGTAAACAAGCCATCCGAACAAGGGTTGAAATCTCCCCAAATTATATGCCCGTTATCCTCTGCTCCAAAAGAAACTTTATCCGACAACATTTTGGCCTGTATATTTTTTCCGCCTACCCCTACTCTTAAAGTCTGTATGCCCGACTGCTTCAAACTTTCTTCTAGCCCAACATTAGTCACAATGGTGGTAATCATCTTATCATCCCGAAGCAACTCTTTATTTTGCAAATAAGTGCAACATAAATAAATCAACTCCTCCCCTGTCACTATAATCCCATCACCAAAAGATACGCTGATACGGTCTGCATCGCCATCAAAGGAAAAGCCTATATCGCTCCCCGTTTGGGCAGTTAGTTCTGAGATAACTTCTGGATAAGTGCTTCCGCTTTTATGGTTTATTAAAGCACCATCACCCTGTTCGTTTATAGCAAACACCTCTGCTCCCATTTCTTTTAAAAGGTATGGCGCTACAAAAAATCCTGCACCATTCGCACAGTCCAAAGCAACCTTCATTCCCTCAAAAGAACAATGGGCTATCTTTTTTAGATTATCTGCCCATTCGAAAATTAGGCTTGTATTTTCAACCACCTCACCTTTCTCATACTTTTTATTTTGCGTCCATCTGTCTAAATTATAAAAAATATCTGTTATTTCCTGTTCTTGCTCATCGGTCAATTTGTATCCTCTTTCGCGGACAATTTTTATACCGTTGTATTCAGCAGGATTATGACTGGCTGTAATCATAACCGCCATATCAAAATTTTGCGAACGCACTAGAAAATGAACAGCGGGCGTGGGCATAACCCCCGCACAAACAACATCTATACCAAACTGAGTAAAAGCAGAACATAATGCTTTTTGTATCTGAGCAAAAGAAGGGCGTGTGTCACGAGCAATCAACACCTTCTTCTTTGCCTTTCCTCCCTCTTTCAGCATATATAATGCAACACTTTGCGCTAAATCAAAAACAAACTTTTCATTTATTTTCTCACCAAAAACACCCCTAACTCCATCTGTTCCAAACAAATTTTCCATATTTACCTCTATTTGCTTTTTTTTACATATATACTTGCGTTCATTCCAGCAATAGCCCCATCACTTGTAGCCGTGCAAATCTGTCTAAGAGTTTTACTAACAATATCCCCGCAAGCAAACACTCCTTCTATATTAGTTTCCATTTTGTCGTTTACCTCTATATAACCGTTCTCACTCAATTTTAATTTTTTGTCCACTATTTCAGTTTGAGGAACACGACCAATAGCCACAAACAAACCATCCACTTCTATATTTTTTCTAGCATCATTATGAACATTTTTTATTTCAATACTTTCCAACTTGTCTTTTCCATTCAATTTATCTACCACATATCCTAAATATGCTTCTATTTTATTATTGTCATTAGCCTTTAAAAGTTTATTATATGCCTGAACATTAACATCATCGGCACGAAACTCATTTCGGCGGTGAATGTGTATAATTTTGCTTACAAAATCGGACAGATATTCTATGTCCTCTAAGGCACTGTTGCCACCACCTACAACAGCCACTTTTTTACCAGTGAAAAAAGCACCATCACACACAGCACAATAACTTACACCCTTTCCTATGTATTTTGCATCCTCCACCCCCAATGAGCGTGAAGAGGCGCCCATACTTAATATGACAGCAGGGGCAGTATATGTTACATTTCCTATTTTGACCTTTTTCATCTTTCCTTGTGTTTCAATATTTTGCACTTCGGCGAACTCAAACTCCATACCCAAACTTTTGGCTTGCTGGAACATTTTTTCCGAAAGTTCAGCACCGTTGACAGACAAATATCCCGGATAATTTTCTATTTTGGGAGTTAGTGCTACTTGCCCGCCCATCATCATTTTTTCAATACCTAAGCACTTCATACCTGCTCGCTGAGCATATATTCCCGCAGTCATTCCCGCAGGTCCACAACCCACAATTATTATATCATACCTTTTTTCCATAAACACTCCTATAAAAATAGTATATTAAAAACATAAAAATAAAGCAAGCCAAAGGACTTGCTTTCTATGAGATTTAATATCTTGCATTATGAAAGGGTATGTTGAAAAAACAAAAAATAAAGCAAGTCCCTTGACTTGCTTTGTATGAGATTTTAATCTCCTTTATAGTGCAATAAAGCCATATATCTTGCTCTTTTTATTGCGGTAGTCAACTCTCTTTGATGCTTTGAACAAGTGCCTGTTTGACGGCTTGGTAAAATTTTACCTTTCTCGGTAACAAACTTGCGAATACGAGCAATATCTTTGTAGTCAATTTTTTCAACCTTGTCTACACAGAAAACACAAACCTTACGGCGGGCAAGCGGGCGACGCGGTCTGCGTTCAGAATTGTCACCAAAACTGCGTGGCTTCCTTACATACCTCTCACCTTCCGGCTTTCCTGTTCTCACCTTATCGCCAACCGGCTTTTCTTCTTTCGCTTTGTCAGCAACTGGCTTGTCTTCTTTTACCTTGTCAGTAACTGGCTTGTCTTCTTTCATTTTATCAGCAATCGGCTTTTGCTCTTTAACTTCTTTATCTTGTATAATTTCCTGC
>CAYJAI010000002.1:20156-26853 GCA_964368395.1 uncultured Christensenella sp.
CTTAATTTTCTATGCCATCCTTTGGAGGTTGAGGCTGTTCCTTTTCGGGCTGTTTAGTTTCAGAACTGGATACTTCCTTTTCGGGCTGTTTAGTTTCAGAACTGGACACTTCCTTTTCGGGCTGTTCAGTTTCAGAACTGGATGTATCCTTTTCGGGCTGTGCATTAACCACCCCTCTTCTTCCTTCAAGATTTTTCAGCGCCTCTATTTGCTCATATTGTCTTTGTTTTAATTGTTTTTGTAATTTTTGCATTTTCCGTTCACGCTTATTTTCGGGCTCTTTATTAACATCTAATAAACCCTTTAAAGCAACTCTATTGCCTGCGGATAAATTTCTATTATTTTGCATTCGCATTATATTTTCAACCAAATATTGTCTACGCTTTTCTCTGTGTAATTTGCCATATTCAAACATCTCTAACAATCTCTGATTAAACTTCTTATCTACAAAAATCTTCACTCCAAATAGCAAAAGAGTAAACAAAAGCAATCCACCACATACAAAATACCAATTATTATAAGTAAAACTAACAAAACCACCAAAAAGAGATATTTTATTTGCAACTACACTTTTTATTTGATTAGCAGCCTCCTCTCTTGGAATGTTATGCAAATTTCCTTCATCAGGAGTGTTTACCACTATATAATCAGGGTGATTATCAATAGTTATCACGCGTGTATACATATTACCCTCGTACTGATAAGTAATAATAGTGTCTTTATTAAGATTAGCATCTTTTGCATCTATCTCAAATATGGTATCCCCTTTTTCAATAAGCGGAGACATATCCTCACCCTGATAAACACGAGGGATATAACCCAGTCCAGACAATAAAACAACTTCAAGAACTACTGCAAACAATAAGGTCATACAAAATACCGCAATAATGGATAAAGCGACCGAAGTAAAAGAGGAAGTCATATATAAATCACTTGAATTAGAAGCGTAAACGCGCATCTGAACAGTTTTTATATCATCAATTTTAGTTTTTTCAGAACTAGGATTGATACCTTGCAGAAAATCATAGTGACCATTTCTTTGCTTTCGGTCACCTTGTTTCTCCACAAGATTTAGTTCAATTTCATCAACATCTGCTTTTTCATTGTTTAAAATATCTGCCGAAGTCTGTTTTACTACTTCATATCTGTTAAAATTTTTAACTGACATTTTTCTCCCCTATTTTTCTATCTATGATAGTTTAACAAAAAACAGGCTAAAATATCAACCATTTTTCCTACATTTAAAAAAAACATCCTTTTATAAATAGAATAAACCGCAAAACTGCCTATTTTTTGTTTTTTTATTTCACTTTTTATTATTTTATTTCTTGAAAAAGCCTTTACAGCCTATATTTTTATTTGCTAAACAAGCCTTTCTATGTTATAATTTTGTATTAAAAAATTAAGAGAGGTTTTTATTATGAACATTTGGCACGACATAGACCCAAGTAGAATTAGTGTAGATAAGTTTACCGCTTTTATTGAGATAGGCAAAGGAAGTAAGGTGAAATATGAACTAGACAAGGAAACTGGACTGATAAAGTTTGACCGTTTGCTACACACCAGTATGGTATACCCGGCTAACTACGGATTTATTCCACGCACTCTGGGTGGAGATGGCGACCCTTTGGATGTTTTGGTGATTTCAAGTGAGCCCTTTATGCCCGGGATTTTGGTAGATTGTTATCCCATAGGTATGATAGTGATGGTGGATGATGGAGAGATGGATGAGAAAATTATCGCCATAGCAAAGGATGACCCTTTCTTTAAAACAGTTAAAACTATGGATGATTTACCTAAGCATTTATATGATGAGATGAGCCACTTTTTTGGCAGATATAAAGAATTACAGAAAAAGAAAACTGAAATTAAAGGCATAGAAGGTATTGAGGGTGCTAAAAAAATTATTGAGGAAAGCATAAATAATTATAAAACAGAATTTGAGATTTAATATTCTATTAACCAACAAAAAAGGATAAAATCCTTTTTTTGTTTTTTAGTTAATCACAGTCCTTAAAATATAAAGTCCTTAATGGTTTATTTTTGGTTGCTAAAAATATATTTTTTGTGCTAATATAATTGTATAAGTTGAGAGAGTTGCAAATGTTTCAAAGAGCAATATGGTATATTAAACTCATAAATATCTCATCCTAAGATGGCCCGCAAACATTCGGATAATATCAAAATAAGGGCGAAAGGTATAGCATCAACAAACGCTTCTAAGACCTTTGAAACTAGTATCTAAGACATTTAGCAAACATTCGGATAACATCCAAATAAGGGGCAATGTTTTAGAAAGATATGCAATCAAAAAAGGCTGTGTAACCAAATTAAACTAGTATATAAATCATCTAGCAAACAATACACTAACACCGAAAATTTGAAAAAACAAAATTACTAGACTATTAGATATTTTAAAAACGCATAAAAGGAAAACTCGCTAAACTATTCGATATTTTAAAAACGCTTAAAAGGAAAAATTTATGAAATATGAATATCCAGAGGATGGAACTGGCAAAATAATGGTGCATCAAGGTTTTTACAAGTTGAAAATTTTTCGAGATATTCTTAATTTTGCCTTGTTGACCTTGCTATGCGTTGTTTTAATATACCTTATAACACACGATGCCAAAGCGGTTAGCGGAGAGTCTATGCAACCCACTATCAACTCTGAGTTTTCCGAAGAGAACCAAACTCAATATGATATTGTGCTTGTAAATAAGACTCAAAAAATAAGTCGCGGGGATATAATCATTATAAACGCTTCTCAATATAATCTTTTATCCGGGGGTGATTTGATTATAAAGAGAGTTATTGCTATTGAGGGCGATACCATAAATATTGGCTGGGATGACGCACAACAAAAACTGATTGTTTCGCTAAAAAAAGCCGGCTCTGATGAAACGGAAATTTTAGTGGAAAATTATATCAAAAAAGATATCAATGACCCTACAAAGGATGACCCGGAAGCAAGAGGGTGTTCTACAACCTTTGAAAATAAAGATTCAACCTCTTCTACTGGATGGTGGAGCAGTGAAAGTTATATCCTGAATGGAGACGGCTCTATAACCATTCCTGAGGGATATTTCTTTGCCTTAGGAGATAATCGAGGTCATAGTGCGGACAGTTCCGAACTTGGGCCTATTCCTGTGAATAAAATAATAGGGGTAGTGGACACCCTAGTTCCAAACGGCTCTTTTCTAAATAATTTTTTACGGGTGATTTTTGGAATCAGACTAAGCGCTTAGTAGTGAAAATACAAGCAAAGATAAATAATCTTGCTATCACAAGTATAAACAACCCTGCTTAGTAATAGCAGAAACAGATAAAAATTTTGTTATAAAAAAGGCTGCCTAAGAATAGGGAATCTTATGTTCAGAAAGCATATATATATAAACAATTTTATGCTTAGCAAAGGCTGTCGCAGATGAAAAACTCTTTAATCAACAAGGGCAAGCAGAGATAAATGAATTATCCTTAAAAACAACAAGAGAAGATAAGTTTGCTTATCTTCTCTTTTTCTATTTCCTCAATATGATAAGTTTTATACACTCCATAATCAAGTGGTAGAATCATAACGGTCTGTCGGAGTTACCTTTTTCAGATAAGGTTTCTCCGCTATGCTCCCGTATACAAAAGCATCTCCCAAATCACCTTTTGTCAATTCCATCAACTGCGTTGCTGTTCCTCTTTTTGTCCAATCATTCTTAAAGTCAACTGTCTGCTCAGCCTGTATGTAAACGGTGCCAAACATTTCCTTATATCCCCCTTCTGTATTCGCATAACCTACAACAATATTAGAGTTAGCAGTAGTAGTATCATAAGAATTTAGTTTACCTGCAAAATAAATATTACTAATTTTCAAGTTGTTTATAGCGTATTTACTATCTGTATTCGTTAAATCTCCAAAAGTTCCAACTATTGCACCAAAGTAGTTCGGCTTTTCCCCTGTTCCGGACTCTATTTCTCCGACTTCATCTAAATGTTTAGTTATTCCTGAGAAATAAGAATTGGATATCTCACAACTGGATTCATAGACATCAATACCGTTTTCTTTCTTAGACAATGTCCCTATAACCTTGCCCACCAAACCACCAACCGCGCTACTGGTGCAATCACTCAAAGTTATGGAGGCGCTTGCAAAACTGGTTGTAATAAGGGATTTGTTTTTGTTAACGCCCATTTTACCTGCTATTCCACCCACATTATATACACCATTTTTCACCTGCATTTTCACATCAGTCCAACAATTTTGTATAGTTCCTTGTTCGTGCTCGGCTACTAGACCACCTACGCTACCGCTGCCCCTCTCCCCCTCCACCTCAACACTTCCGAACACAGCGCAATTCTTTACTGTTCCGCCCACATTTTTATAAAGCAAGGGAGCAATTGCAACAGCCGTATTTGTTTCTATGGAACCGTTTATTTTTATCATAATTGAATCAAGCACACCAGATAACTGAAAATTGAATACTGAATAAGTACTACCACTGCCTACTAAAAGGGATATGTTATCTACAAAAATCACAAAGCCATTGCCATTTAGTGTTCCGCTGAAAGGTCCACCACTTCCTATTGTTTTTGTAGCCGTTAAGTCACGCGTTAAAACACCATTACTAACACCCTCTAATAGCGCATAGTTTGCTATTTGCATTGGGTCTCTCCCACTCCCACCAGTATAACGAATATCCTCTTTTAAACTTTGTGGGGTAGTTCCAAGAGTTAGGGTAGGTAAACCATAATTAAGAGAAGAGTTTCTGCCCCAAACTACTTTATTCAACCCAAAAGTAGTTTTTAAATCTTTTTTACTATCTAATAAATACTCGATAGTAAAATTCTCTGAACCAACACCCCCAGCATTTGAAGTAACTACTTCCGAAGTTCTGCTCATATCGCGCGCATATATAACACCCTCTCCAACTTTTCCGCCCCCTAGCACACCGCCGACATACACCGAAGAATCAAAATCCATTAGACCTATTAACTGAGAAACAGTAGTAGCAGTATAACCCAGCACACCACCTATGAATCCTGTTTGGTTTTCGTCCGTATTATGAGTTACTGTTGAAATAATATTCATCTTGCCCAAAGCATAGCAATAATCCATTTCAGCAGTGTTATATCCCACCAAACCACCAACATAGCAAGCATTCACATAACTGCCTGTTACATTTAAATTCAAATCAAAATAACTCCAACTATTAGTAACTGTTCCATTACTCTGCCCAACAAGACCGCCCACATAAATTTTAGTGTTATTATTTGTTAAAGCATTTATATTTAAAGTGAGAACATCATCATATTGCCCCACCGTTCTGCTATCTAATCCCAAAGATTTTGTTGCTATGGTAGCACTGTTGTTTATATATTCAGGCAAACTTCCCACCACACAGTTTGAAATCATTCCATCATTTGTCCGCGCAAGCATTCCATATGTGAGATCATCCCCAACACTAGCCTGCTTAACCGTTAAGGTTCGCTCGTAACATTCCGTTACTCCCACATCAATGCTTGAAGTGGACTGAGTAATTAAGGTGTAAGTATAATTGCCCACTGTCCCACTACGCAGATAATATCCATTATATCCGCTTCGCTGTGTAGGTGTAGGGCTGACTTTAACATATGCGCCCTCTATTATCAAGTTTGAAATCAAGCAGTTGGTAGGGATTGTTTCAAATACGCTAGATGCAGTTGAAACAGTGTTTTGGTTACCCAAAATTCTACCTATATTGCTTATGTATAGATTGTTAAGTTCCATATCCTGAGTAAGTATTATGCTCTTATAAGGATTAGAATCATCAGCAAAAGCATTGTCCAACTCAGTAGCATTGCTTATCTTTGTGACCCAAACATTTCTCTGAGTGTTTGTCACACCATCTTTGTATAAACTCATTAACTCTTCTAAACTTTCAATATATGGCAGACAAATCCAACTGTTTTCATCAGACAAATTACCACTCTTTTTGGTCAAGCCACCTATCTTTCCTGTGAAAAAATCATCATTGAAAAGGTCATTTAGTGTTATATTTTCGCCAATTTCTTTATTGCTTTGCGCACGACCGGTTAAATCTATACTATAATAATTTTTACTACCTGAATAATTGTCACCACCTGTTCCCACTATTGCCTGCACAGAACTTCCATCCATACCTGAAAGGAGGACTGCCCCCATACTCAAACAGGAATATATGCTCCTTTCAAGATACCCCGCGATACCTCCTACAAACAAAGTTGTATTTTCTTCTATATAGCCATTTGTGTTTGTTGCACTGAGCATACCATAGTTAACCGAATTATATATAGGCATAGCGGAATACCCTGTTATTCCACCCATATAAACATTTTTGAAACCCTTAGAAATCAAGACAACATCACTAGCACAAGAGGAAATTAGCAAAAGGTCACTAGTGTATGAAAGTCCATCCTTGCTATTATAAACCTTTCCGAACAAACCACCTAAATATAAAACTCTTTCCGAACTGCTATCGCTTACCTCAATCTTACCACCTGCAAAGTTGTTTTGATAAACATTAACTTCATTAAGGTTACCCCTCTTTTCACCTGTAACCTTGTTATTTATTACCCCAAACAAACCGCCCGCACAAACCTCTCCACTGTCCGTATTGCTGGTTATATTTATATCCACCTCGCTAGCGCATTTAGTGAAAGTGTTTTCTGCAACTATTGCAATATCACT
>CAYJAI010000002.1:26953-28657 GCA_964368395.1 uncultured Christensenella sp.
TATTGCAATATCACTAAATATAATATCCGCCTCAAACTGTCCACCTATACCGCCTACAAAAATATTCTCTGAACCTATTATATCCATTTGCGCAAGGGCGTTAACATTTTCTATGGTTGTTCTATTTGAATACCCTACCATACCCCCCACATAAAGGTCTGAGGATGCATTTTGCTTGTATGATATATGGGTAACAACATCCGAAATCTTACAAACTCCTATGCTACCATCTGCATAGCCTACTACTCCGCCCGTATAAACTTTTCCTTCACTTTCTATATCAAGAACACCCTCAACAGTAAGAGGATTGTTTCGTTCACCTGTTATTGAAATATGCCCCTTTGGATTTCCGGCAATTCCTCCCAAACAAATATCTTGTGCTCCCGAAGTTTTAAGTTGTATAGTTACATTAACATCTAAGTTGTCTACTGTGTTACGCGTTTTACCTTCTCCAAAAACTCCACCAGCATTTAAATTTAAACCGTCTGCATTCATTGCATATGTATCATTAACGAATTCGACCTGCACTGAAATATTTCTATATGTGCAACGCTCGGATAGTCCTACTATGCCCCCCAAGCCTAAATTTGAATTTGGAGTAATTACATAATCATTAGAAAGGGATATCTTGTTAAAGGAACTATCCTTTGCCTCTTTGGCAAGTAGTCCAAAATATTCTAATGCTTGCTCCGCTTTTTCTTCAAAAACGAAATCAATATTAGATAGGCTTAACCCGTTTACATATCCGAAGAAAGGCACTGCTTCATTATCTACACTTCCTTCACTTCCATAAAGAACGGTTATAGTAATTCGTGCGCTCTCTTGTCCATAACCTTGGATAACTCCTGAAATAGGGGCACTCAAAGAAGAAAGATTCTCTAATTTTGTTTTAACCTCTGTTTTTGACAGGTCAAAAGTTAAATCCTGCGTTATTCGGAAACTTCCGCCTTGACCACCCTTAATATACTTGAAAAAATCATCTACGGATGAAATCTCTTGAATATCCACTGTTTTTCCCACAATCAATCGAGGGAAAACATTGTTCTCTAATGTATCATCGAACACCCATTTTTCTGAGTTGCTTTCTTGAAACTGTCTAAAAGTTTCCTTAATCTTACTTGCTTCGCTTGCAATTTGAGTTAGTGTCCACTCAACCGTATCTGTCATAAGATGTCCGTTGTATGCATTGGTTGAATTGCCCACTAAATTGCTAGTGGTATCAGTTGCCACTACGCCATCCTCTATGGCGGTTTTACTAGAATCTATAAAGAGTATATCGGATTCATCCTCTTCATCCGACCGAACATCATATAAGATTGAGCCTGCAATTTTACCCGAAACACTTGAACTATTGCCACTGGATAAAATAGCCAGAACCCCTTTTTCATAAGCAGTATTTATAGGCGCGGTCATAATTCCGACAAGCCCTCCCGCTGTCTTTTGAGCGGATACAGCACCAGTATTGTAAACATTATTCATATATGCAGATATTTCCCCAAAGGAAGTTGCGAAAGTTTTCGAACTCCCCAAAGTTTGGTAAACTTTTTTACTGGTGGTATTTATTAAGGCGGTTATCCCATCCTGCAACTCAAACCTATTTGTTATTGCTATTCCAACAACTCCGCCGGCTACCTTTGCATTACTGTTTAATACTTCCACACGGGAATATGAATATTCAATAATTCCCGAATTGTTTTCTTCGCT
>CAYJAI010000002.1:28757-46919 GCA_964368395.1 uncultured Christensenella sp.
GTTCCCACATTTAAGCCTACTAATCCACCTATTACATTTGGACTTCCAGTGAATAAGTTAGTTATTCCAGTCTGCTTGTTTACATCCTTATACTCACTTAACGCCTTATCGCTATCTGCTTGAAGGGTGTCACTCATAGCAATGTAGGAATATGTTATCATTCCCCTATTTTCACCTACCAGTCCACCCGCAATATTTGTTCCGGCTAAACTTTGTGAGGAATTAGTATTATTAAGAACAAACTTTGAATCGGACACTACGGACTTGTCATCCACCAACCCAAAGACTCCCCCTACAATTTCTGCGTTTATGGTTATATTGCCATAAGCAGAACAGTTTACTATATTCGGGTCTGCTTTGTTGGTGTCAAACTTACTTTGTAAAGTTACTACTCCTATTACTCCGCCAGCATAGGATATTTTATCTTGTAAATCTGTTTCACTATATGAATAGTAAACTTCCTTTTCGCCCACTGCAACATCATATGTTGTATACACAGACACACTGCTTTCTATATTAACTATTCGGGTATCACTCGCTCCGGTGACAACACCTGCTAAGCCTCCGGTAATATTGTATCCACTGATGGAAGATTCACTGTTAGATGCAAGAATTTTAATGCTGTTAACTGAGGTATCGGCTATTTTTCCAGCCAAAGCGCCAACAGCATAGGACTGTGTGGCAGATATTTGGTTCACCGTTAAAGTAAAGTTGGACACCACACCGCCACTTAATTCTTTAAACAAGCCAAAATATTGAACATTCGCACTTTCACTCAAAAGAACTAAGTCTTTCAATATCATACCATTACCTTGTAGGCTACCTGAGAAGTTTATTGAGGATGAGTATTGACTCCCTTTTCCTGCAAAGTCTATATTTGAAACAAGACGAACATATTTCGAATTTTCTACTGTTGAGCCAAAGGCATCATTAAAGGTTGCAACATTATATATAAGATATGGATTGCTTTGAGTCCCCGGTGCGCTAATATTATAGTTAAGTGCGGTTTGAGAACTTTGGTCAGGCTCACGATTACTGTATGCTATGGTATCTGCCTGAACCAGTTTAGGTAATGTGTCCATATTAGGTAATGTGTCCATATTAGGTAATGTGTCCATATAACGAAATTCCCATATACCTCCTGAGCCGAACACAAATCCAACCAAAAACTGCCCATCCTCCTGAACAAACAACTTGCTTCCCAATGCTGAGGCAGGTTCTTTTTCATCAAAACTAATCAAACTATCCTGTAAATAGTAACTGTTTTCTATTAAGCCACTGTTTAAAACATTTATCTCACGGTCTACACCGGTGAAAGCCCCATTTATTTCACTCTCAGAATTTATGGTGCTGGCAGAGTATGAGTATTTTATACTACTGTCTGCGCCTGAGTTGCTATATACGAAGCCACCCACTCCTAAGGAACTATATATTTCTATATTGCTGTAACAGTTCTCTATGCTTCCTGTGTTGGTATGCACAAATCCGCCTACTGTTCCACTGAAATATATCCCTGAACCTGAACTTCTTAATCCTGAACTCTTTTGAATCCCTTCTATATAACTGGTGTTTATATTACCTGCATTATAGGCAACCAAACCACCCGTGATAGTTTTGTCATTTATAATAGAGGAAAAGTTAACCAAACTACCATTAGCAAAATAACTGGAAGAAACAGTTCCTGTGTTTCTACCCACTAAACCGCCAAGACTTCCGCCCCCGAATATATTTATACCATATGAGGTGGTTGTTGACTTGCCCTTTTCGTCCTCTTTTCCTATTTTATCACTCACCCTTCCCACGCGTGAGTTGGTAATATATCCGTTATTCAAACCTACCAAACCACCTATGTTTACATTTGTAGCCCTTCCTTTTATAGATGAACTGGTGAAGATGAAAGTGCTGACAATGGTGCTATTTTCGTTTGCGGTAGCGACACTCATTAAATCAGAGAATACCTGAGAAGCATATACATAATTATTTTCAAGCGCAACTCTTTTAGAATCCTTTTCATAGTAGTTTTTCCAAGAATCATCATAACCTGTTGCATTTTGGTTTAAACCTTGATTAGTAACTGTGTTGATTATATCACAGTTGTAAATTATTCCTCCATCATTTAAGCCGGCTATAAAACCAAAATTTACTGTGGCAATATCGGTCAAATCAGTCCAAGTGGTTCGTGACACATCTATAATTAAATTAGTCAAGCGCGTGCTTTCTTTGGCGTTAGTTTTACCATCAGTGAAAGTAGAGATACTTTCAAATAGCCCTACATTCATAGCACTCTTTTTAGCACCATTTTCATTTGTTGTAGCAAGTTGGAAGTTCTCCAAATATATAACATAACCATTCCCATCCAAACTACCTATTTTAGTAGTTAAAGGAACCCAATTAGTAAGCGTTATGTCATTCATCAATATATAGTGTCCATTTGCCACCATATTTACCAACTCCTGAGGAGTGGTAATCTGCTCAGGCTCTTCTACCGTAGTAGAGTTTTTAAACGCAATGGTAAAATCACACCAATAAAGATTGATAGCACTCTCTAAGTAGCCCTCTACCTCACTAAAATCAGTAGACCAATTATTAGAGTAATAACCCTCAGTGGTAGTGGTATCTATTATGTAAGAACGAGCAAGTTGACCGCTAAAATTTAAACTTACTTCCCTTTTACCTTTTACACCTAAACAGCCTTTACCATCTGCTTCCATTCTGGCAACATAAAAATCTACATAAGTATCGAACGCGCTAATTTGTCTTCCGTTATAATACCACATACTCCACGAGTTATCAAAACCCCACGCATTTATAGAGGTAATAGAGGACTGAATAGTTTCGGTCATCAGATTGTTATATTCACTTCGGAAAACCTCCACATTGCCTGTTGTGGCGTTTGTGTAATTTGCTACCGCTTCCTCATAAGTTCCTAATGTTGTTTCAAAAGTTATATTTAATGGAGTATATCCATATTGCAGAACCGCATCTAAAACATTGCCTGTGGCATTTTCCACTGCAAGTTTTGTTACCACATAATCCACCAAATACAATTCTAAAACTGAGGTGGTTTTTACCACTGCTCCACCTATGATTGAGGTAACCTCTGCCGTTATACTGAACTTTCCGCTTTTATCCAAAGTTTCGCTCAATATACCCATATACAAAGATAAATTGAAAGAAAGCGCGCCGTTTTGTTTTTCATATTTGGCTATTCCGCTAGTCTTTTTATCCAACAAAATGGAATTTGTTAAATCACTGTCCGACTTTATATTGTTTAAAGTGAAAACTATGGTAGAGTTCTGTGCTATACCAGTAATTTTTATATCAGATAAAGAACCGCGTGCAACAGCGTTGTCCGCAAATTGAGATACCAAAGACATATGGGCATACGGAGCAAAAGATGAGGTTAATGATTTAGTATCACTGAAAACACTGTTCGGGTCACCATTCTTATATGCTTTTATGGAAATAGTATATAAAGTTCCATCCGCAACACCTGAGGCAATCAAAGTGCTTAGGTAATAGATACCCTCGGTTGAACCTCTTTTGTCTATTCTTATAGAGCCATCTGCAAGATAGTTGGAATATTGCTGTGAGATTTCCAGTTGAGTTTGACCGCTTGGATTTATAAGGTGCATAAAACTTATTCTATCCCCGCCCGCTTGCGAGCTGCTCACCACTATGTAATCATAATCTGAATACTCTTTGCTTACAGATATTTTAAGCACTCCTGCTTGCCCACTACCTATCTTTGAAGTAGACTCAGAAACACCGGTATCCAAAGTATAAGTTTGCCTATCTAAATAATGCAAGGCATCTATACGGGTAATCTTAGTAGGTTTCCACTCAATAGGTAGGACTATTTCTTTTTTCAATTCTTCGTTTTCATTATAGATTTTAAAAGTATACCTTTCGGAAACGGGTTCGGTTAATCGAATTTTTTCATACTCAAAATAGCATTTAAAAGAAACATCTTTGTCTTTCTCTGCGCTTTGCCATATAAGCATATTTCTAACATCTTCATCACTTAACAGTTTTCCATCTTTATAAATTTTAACAAACTGACTAATATCCTGCAACAGAAAATCTGTATTGTCCGTGCTTATGGTAAGTGTAACCTCTACTGCCTCTTTGTTTTCCACACTGGCTGACGCTCTATTCAAAGAAGCGCCTGTAATGCCCTGAAAAACTTTTATTGAGAATTCATTTTTAAAAGTTAGGGTAGGATATCCATCCCCCACATTATCCTCACTAAATATAAAAGTGTGCGCTTTCAGTTCGTCTAAATCATTATAGAAATATAAATCGAGGTATAGATGTGCAGTCATCTTAATGGCATTTAATTGCCTTGCGTTACCATAAATCCAATGTGCTTCATTTGGATTTATCTTTATATAAACCCTGTTTTCACCCTTTTCATCACTTTCATCAGACCACTGAACATTGTCCGCATCCTCTTTGAAATAAGCAATAACATCCCCTTCACCATTTTCTAAGGTAGTAAGGAAATATACCACACCAAAATTATCATTATAATCTTTGCTGGTGGTGAAAGTAGGGAATATTGAAGTATTTCCTTTCAGAACAACTGAAAGCACATACTCATCTATATCTTTTTGTAAAGCATTACCGCTTTCATCCAAAAGTTGATAACTATTGAATCCACCTATAACACAAATTTGGAAAGTAACAGATATTGCGGAATTTCTTAAAGAGTATATGGAAATTTTGACCGTTCCTGTATTGTTGAAAATCAGCGCAGCCTCCTCAAAGCCTGAGGTCTTTTGTTGAACAGATACTATTGAAGCATTGCTTGATTCCACCTTAATGCGTGTGTTAGATAAGTCAATTAAGCCTGTTAGAACACTCACTAAGTCGGTTAAAGATAAAGATTTACTGTCGGATAAATTCTCTAACACAACCACCATTTGTAAATTCTCATCAAAGCCCCCCTCCGAATTTTCCTGATAACTATATGTCCAAAAAGTAGGCAAAGGGTTGTCTGACTCTTTTAAATATGGGTTATGCTTAACGCGAAGATAAGAAAGGTCTGAATTAAAAAGCCATTCATTATTGCTATAATTTTTCACCAGAATAGGCAATTCATTATTAAACCCTGCTGTATTTGCATATTGTGCCCATTTGGTATTGCTCCATTCGAAGTAAGTGTTTTCATCCGAACCTAACTTTTGCATTTCCTGATAAGTTCGTTTGTTTGCGCCTTTATCATCCACATTTGCCTCATCATTAGCACTTGTAGTTGCTGAAACACTGCTATCTGCATAATAAATTTTACTCAAAACAGTGTCGGATAATTTGCCTGCAAAATTATTCCTATAAGTAGTGTCCTCTGGTGTCTGATTATCAATGAAGTCAAAACCTTCACCGCCGTTCAAAACGCTGTAACATTCAGTCACAGTTGCTCCGTTACCGCTAAATTCACCTAAGAACCCTCCTATGCGTTCCCAACTGTAACCATAAACAGTTAAATCTGTTATAGCGTAGGCATATTGAATAGTATACTTAGCCTCCGAACTTACAAAATTACCAACAAAACCTCCCGCATAAAGGTCCTTTGTTGTTCTGTTATATACCCCTATTTTGGCTTTTACAAAACTGCTTTGAATCAAGCAATCTTGCGCTTGTCCAACCAGTCCGCCAACATAGTTGCTTCCTAAAATATCACCGTAAAATTCCCCTGACCCTAAGTTAATATTTTTATTTACCAAAGTTAGCGAAACATACGAAGTAGTATAACTAAGGCTTATATTGCCCGTGCTCTTTCCTGCAATACCGCCCACATAATCATTTCCCTTTATAGCAGTATGACTTTGTCTTGAAGTAAGGTAAATAAACTCTACCTCTGCTTCTTTTATAATCGCTCTATTATCACCCGCAACACCGCCCACATAATTCTTAGCAAGGATAAAAGGTGTTACCACACTTTTTTCCACCATTCCGGCACTGTTTAATCCCACAATACCGCCCACCTGATTAAGTTCTACTGCGTTTAAATTGGAAAGGACATCAAAGAAACTAATTGTTCCAGTATATGTTTGCGTTCCTATTGTCACTGTCCCGTTCTCACCAGCAATACCGCCCACGCTTGAAGAACTTGCTGAGCCTATTATGGTTATATTAGATTGTATAAGAGGCCTTGTCCCTGCTCCTTTCAATACCGAATAGTTAACACCTACAACTCCCCCGACAGACATTTGCAAATTAGCATTGTTGTTGGTGATTATTTCAATATTTGCAGTTCCATTTACATTTTGTATTGTTCCTAAATTCTCGCCGAACAACCCGCCCAAAAACAAACTTCGGTTACTATTTGAACCTACTATTACTTTTATTTTACTATCCATATTTGGATAAAAGGATACATTAGATATGTTAGAAGAGTTGCTTGTCCCTGCCAACAGCCCGGCTCGCACAACCGCGTTAACACTATCGCTACTGGTTAGATTTATATTACTTTCACCATACTGAATATCTATATCCTTAACTCTTCCCGATGAGCCTATTTCTTTAAAAATACCCACATTTAATTCAGTATCTTTCACACTGGTAACATTAAAGAAGAAACCTTGGATGACAAAACTCCTACCTTCCTCCAAATATTTATGTGAGGTCAATGAACCGGTAAAGGTGTCATCTATAATGCTCCACCCCTGACTTAGTTCAATATCCTGCATCAATTCATAATGCTTATCTACCCCTTTGTTTCGGATAGCGCTTAAATCTTGCTCAGTTAAAATACGGTATGGATTGACTTCTGTTCCTTTCCCTATAATAATATTCAAATCTTTATAAACAAGGGTATCTGAGAACTTAGCCTCCCACCTTTCATCATCAATGCCCACATTTAACATACTATTAGGCATAATTCGCAAATAATAAGTGTCTTCAAGGGCTTTATTTATGCTCAAAACCAAAACACCATTTTTAATTTGCATATGTAATGGAACATTGTCCACATCTGTTCCGTTAAAATATTGGACAGATATTTTATTTTTATTTACCGAATAAAGGGCATAATAAGTATTGATTGTTCCATCTTTACTATATAACACATAACTTAGGGAAGTATCATAGGCTGAATTCGGTGCAACAGTAGTTCTTACCTCGCACGCTGAATAACTACTATCCTCCGCACCCGCTTCCAAATATATCCCCTCAGTGTCCGAATAATTCGGCACTTGGATTGACTCAATCTGCGTTGCTTTTGAAATGGTTATATTACAGGATATATCGCCGGGCATTTTCCCATAGCCTGTTATATGCGCATATAGGCGTAAGGAGATAGATTCGGTCAACATTCCTAAATTTGCGCTGATGCGGACTCCCTTGCTGGAATCATTTTCATCTATCAATTTTAAAGTAACATAATCATCATACTGACTGGTGGTAAATCTATACTCTATCTCATAGTCACGCGAAGAAGAGGTTTGCACATAAGGTTTGAGTTCCACATAACCAATACCTTTTGCCTCCTGATTATCCAAACTCAAACTAGAAAGGTCATAAACACTAACATCAATTTCAGTTTTTGACACAACGCTGTCCCAACTAAAATTATTGATAGGCAAATAGGTAATCAGTTCGAATTCTAATTCTACCACCTTTTCAACAATATTTATCCCATCTTTCTCATATCCGCTAATTTCAATTCGAATAACGGAATTTTCCTCTAAACTAGTCGTTCTTATGGATATTGTTCCACTTTTTTCACTATAAACAACTTTTTTACCATCCGGCATTACGCCTTGAACTGTGATGGTTGCTTTTTCCGGATTAGTTTTGACTTGAAGAGTTATAAAACTTCCTGCCTCAGCCACCACCTGCTTTAATGTAAAAATATCTTTATTCTCTTCGCTTTGGTCGTCATAAATAGGATTATCCTCATCTCGAACTATACTGGCTATTTTTTCACTTTCCCCAACATCAAGCCACGCATAATTTAACACTTCCACCACTGTAATTTTGAAACTAGCCTTTGCGTGTGTATTTCTTTCACGAATGGTCAAAGTAGTTTCGCCCTGCTCTAAGCCACGGATAATAAATCTTAAAACTCCATTCGTTTGATATTCAGCAATACCCACCCTGCTCAACTCAACAATAAACTGAGAGCCCTCTATGCCATCTCCCTCAGCCTCAAAAACCATCTCAATTTCATCGCCCTTTTCTATTACTATATCATTAGGAGCGCTTATTTCCCCCACACTTTCAAAGACAGAACAAAGTGCTTGACCGATTAAAGTTGGTTCACTTTCTTGATAGTTGGCAATAAAATCAAGGGTGAATCCAACCAAAGTGTTACCTTCCAACATATCCGAATCAAAAGACACATACAATGCCTTTCCACTTTCTACACTATCACCAAAACCTACCAGTCCGCCCGAAGCGTTTCGGATAATTATACAATTTTTAAACTCTTCTAATCCACCTGTATTTTTGTCAAGAGGGGGATAACTGCTTTGTCCGCTATATTTTATCTTAACCTGAGATAAATCAATTTTATAAAAAGGGTTTTCTATTCCTGTTTGGCTTGGGGCAGATAAAACTGCTACAATCTTACTTCCAAAAACTCCCGAAGCATACTGGTTATTAGCAAAAACATTCAACAAAAGAGGCTCTCCCCCCTCTGCTAGTGAAAAAGATTGCTCATTAACTTCGCTGGAATTTTCATCAGTGGATAAAGTCATATTCTCCGCAACACGAACCACGGTAAAATCAAACTTTACTTTCTTTTGAGTATATTCCACAAACTGACTGCCCGAATAAACCCCTACCCTTATAACAACATCAAACGAAGTCTGACCGCTATCTATTGCGGTTGCCACAAACTGATTTACTGTTTCTATCTCTTCTTTTATTTCAACCAAATCCTTAACACTAGGATTTTCAATAGAGAATTTTAAATTTTGGGTATCAATTATACTTCCGTTCGGTCTATCTATAACAACTGCAAGGCGTTTTTGGTTGTATATTACATCACCCGTTTCTCCACTATAATTTTTCACCAACTTTAAACTGCTTATAAAGTCGGTTGAATCATCACTTATATTTTTAACCTTTATATCTGACTCATCAAAACCTTGATACACTAGGATATTAAAAGTCTTTACTAAATTAACATCAGAAAAACCAGACACTTCTTTACTTTTTGCTAAAATAGTTATCAACTCCACATTAGCATCCGCACTGGTCTTCAATATATAATTTCCGTCCTCTACCTCTATCCTTAATTTTCCACCCTGTGATTCTCTATTTCCTGAAATATTTCCGCCCACTGTGGTAGGAAAATAAAACTCTAATTCAGTTTGGCTAGTCGTTTTAGGAAAAAAATCAATATTCCCCAGTTCAGTCAGATTAAGATTTTGACCTATGGCAACACTTACTTTTTGCGCTGAGTCTACACTAATTGATTTAACCAACTCAACAACGGTAACCTTAACGGCCTCACTGCTGACCTTAATACTGTTATCCAAACTTTTTATATACATATTAGAAGTGCCATCTTTTTTGGCGGTTATAGTCACCGTTCCGGTATTCTCATCATAAGACCAGTCGTCACTTGCTGAGGCTATTTCATCATCAAAAAAAACACCTAACTTATTAGTAATATTAGGATCATCCCGCCCTGTAAGGGTAGCCGTTATAGTTGTTGAGGATGGGTAATCTGTTCCCTCACCTGCTCCCTCGCCAACATATAAAACTACCTCAGTTTCTAAAACTGAAATTTTCATATTTGCATATATATCAGCACAGCCCGCCAGCCCTAAAAAACAAGTAAAGAACATCAGCACAAGCGGTAGAAAAATTTTCCTCATCCCTTCTCCTATTTTTCCCTTCAAATAGTTTTAGCAAAGTTAAACTTTTTATTTACAAAATACCTTAAAAATCTACATATTATATTTTATATAAAAAAGACATACTAAGTCAAATAAAAAGCCATCCTTTTTAAATTTTTTAAAAATCTCGAAAAAATTAAAGGGCTCTTTTTAGTTGAACAATTTTATTTTTAAGGTTATAATGAAAATAAAAATGGAGAAAAATATGAGTAGTGAAAAAATTTTGTTTGATTTAGAAAACACTTTTGGAAATTGGTTTAATGGAAATTTTGAAATTCCCCGTATGACACAAAAACTTTATCCTTATAAAAAACTTTTTGAATCGGTAAAAGTAAATAAACTTACCCTTAAAAACCGCTTGGTTATGGGGCCTATGGGTAATATAAATATGGCAGAGGAAACTGGCCGCCCAAACCAGCAGATGATTTCATACTTTGAAGAAAGAGCAAAGGGCGGTGTCGGACTTATTACCACTGGACTAGTTCCCGTTTCGTATGGCATTGACCCTACTGTAAAAGAATTAGGCGATTTATCCTACTTCCCTAGAATTGACCGTTCACGAACGGTATATTCAGGTTGGAGAGAAGTCGCAGCCGCTGTGCATAATCACGGAGCACATATATTTATCCAACTAACCGCCGGGCTAGGCAGAGTAGGAAACCCTCAGTGCTTACTCACTCAATTTAAATTACCCGTTTCAGCCTCGTGGAATCCGAATTTTTATATACAACAAATACCCTGCAAAAGACTGAGTGACCGAAAATTAAAAAAAATGGTTAAAAGATTCGGGCAGGCTTCGGCAGATGCCAAAGCCTCTACTTTGGACGGAGTTTATCTGCACGGACACGAGGGCTATCTGCTAGAACAATTAGCCAACCCTGCCTTTAATCGTCGTTCTTTCGGGCGCTATTCTAACTGGCAACAATTCGGCATTGATGTTATAACCGAAATCCGAAAAAGAACGGGCGCAGACTTTCCTATTATGTATAGGATAGATTTATCTTTAATGCTAAACGCTACTTATGGAGAGCGAATGAACACAGAAAAGTCTTTACGCAAATTCAAATATGAGCGAACCATAGAGCAAACACTAGAATATATGGAGAATTTAGTAAAAGCGGGCGTAGATATGTTTGATGTAGACCTCGGTTGCTATGATAACTGGTGGTTACCGCATCCGCCTTCTGGAATGCCTAGCGGTTGCTTTTTAGATATATCCAAAATAGTTAAAGACCACTTTGAGGAAAAAGGGGTTTTATCAAATGCTGGAATAGCCGTTCCCATAGTCGCCGTTGGTAAATTAGGATATCCAGATTTGGCTGAACAAGCGTTAAGGGACAATAAGTGCGATATGATTATGCTTGCCCGCCCCCTACTTGCAGACCCACAATGGACTAATAAGGCTTATGCTGGTAAAGTATCTGATATCCTTCCTTGTATAGGCTGTCAAGAAGCGTGTATCCGTGAATTCGTGGAGGGAGGGCATCCACAATGTGCGGTAAACCCACGAACAGGATTTGAACATATTTTAAGTGAAGAAATCACACCAAGCAAAACACCTAAAAAGGTGGCTGTTATAGGTGCTGGCCCTGCTGGAATAACTGCGGCTCAAACTTTATTAGCACGAGGGCATAAAGTGGATTTATACGAACAAAGCCAAACAGTTGGTGGAACCATAATACCCGGAAGTGTCCCAAAGATAAAATACGAGGTTCAAAACTATTTAGAGTATCTGCAAGGCGTTGTTCAAAAGATGAAAAAGGATAAGAACTTCACACTTTCACTAGGCAAAAAAGTTGATTCAAAATCTTTAAAAACAGAACAATACAACGCCATCCTTACCGCGACTGGAACTACTGTTCAACGACCTAAAATAGAGGGTATAAACAATAAAAATGTTTATAATGTTACCGAAGTCCTGAACAATCCTAAGTTGGTTCAAAACGCCAAAAACATTGTTATTATAGGCGGTGGAGATAGCGGTTGTGAGACAGCATATTGGCTTGCGTATGAGATGCAAAAATCGGTATCCATAGTTGAAATGCTTCCCGCTCTGATGACACATACTTGCACAGCAAATCGTGGTCATTTGATACACTATTTAGAAAAAGCAGGCGTCAAAGTTTTCAATGTCAGCAAAGTTCAATCAATTAAAAATAATCAGGTTGAAATATTGCAAAATATAAGCAAAAAAGTTCCGAATCCATTTAATACTTGGCAGCCGGTCCTACCTGAAAACATACACAATCCGTTTGCGCCAAAAATAAAAAATCAATTAAAAACCAACCTATTAGATGCGGATATTGTTATATTTGCTGCTGGCACAAAATCTGAGGATGGACTGTATTTTGACTTAGTAAAAGATAATATTGCTCCTGAAATATATAATATAGGAGACTCTTTCAAGCCCGGAAAGATTTTTGCCGCAGTAAAAAGTGCTTATCGTAAATGTATCTCCATATAGTGAATTATGCTTAAATTTTTTATTGACATACAAACTTTGGTGTGATAAAATGCATAGTAATAATTACTATCCTTAAAAACTTTTAGGATAAAGGAGATGAAAATGGCAAGAACTGGAAGATTGTATGCTGGTGCGGAAATGTTATGGAAAGACCGAAAAAGATGGTGTGGAATGCCCCTATCTTTTACGCGTTATAGAATAATGAGGAAGAAAGGCAGATGGCTAAAACTGGTGACTGATATAGGTTTACTCCGCTCCCAAGTGGATGAGATAAACCTCTTTCGTGTGGATGATATAAAAGTTTATCAATCTTTCACTAATAAATTTTGGGGAACAGGAACAATAACGGTATACGCAAATGATCAGTCCACCCCTGAATTAAGACTTGTCCGTATTAAAGACCCCTATAAAGTCAGGAGTATGATTACTGAGTTACTAGAAGAAGACCGTGCTTCAAGAAATGTTAGAATAGGTGAAATGCACGTCTAATTGAGTTAAGGAACACTTGTTTTATCCTTATATTTACAGTTAAAAAATACCCTTTTATGCTTGTAAAACAAATTTTTATAGTTAGAAAAATAATTTATAAGAAAATTTTTGGCAGTATCGGACAGGTTACACTTTTATATTACAAAAAATATATTTCTTATACTAGAAAAAACACATCTTTTACAGTATGAAAACTAACCTTTTATAGAAAAACAACCCTTTAACATTAGAGAAAACAACCTTTCACATTAGAGAAAACAACCTTTCACATTAGAGAAAACAACCTTTCACCTTAGAGAAAATAACCTTTCACCTTAGAGAAAATAACCTTTCACCTTAGAGAAAATACATTTCTTATAGTAGAAAAAATATATTTATATAATATGCAAATTTGAAAAGAACCTCTATTTATAATAGAGGTTCTTATTATCAATCAAATGAAGATTTTTACTGACTACCAATCTCCAATATCTTCATTGAAATAACACCGCTGTTAACTGATTCATATGAAACCATATCCCCTACTTTTGCTCCCAAAAGGGCTTTCCCAGCAGGCGACTCATTACTTATAAATCCATTTATAGGGTCACTTTCTGTTGAACCCACTATTTTATATGTCAACTCTTCATCAAAAGTTAAATCTTTTACTCTTACTTGACAACCAACAGACACTTTACTAAGGTCTGTTTTTTTGCTAATGACACTAGCCTTTCGTATCTTTTCTTCAAGTTCAATTATTTCAACTTCGGTCGCTGCTTGCTCCTCTTTTGCGGTCGCATATTCACTGTTTTCACTTAAATCACCGAAATCACGCGCAATCGCTATGTTCTCTGAACACTGTGCGCGTTTTGTGTTTTTTAAATAATCCAACCTATTTTGAAGTTGCTTGAATCCATCTGTTGTTACCCAAACAACATCTTCTTGTTCAATATTTTTTGCCATTTTTTTAAGCCTCCTATGCTAAATAAATCACGCACCCGAGTGAACGGGTGCATATGTTGCATATTATAACGGAAGTTGGGCTGGGCTGTCAAGGGAAAAATGAAAAAATCGCAGATTTTTTATGTTTGCCTTAGACAAACACATGCCTGAAAGGCATCCCATTTTTCCCTTGGCTACTTCGCTCGGCGGTCACCCGTGTGCAAGCACCCGCTCTCCCTCCTCACTTGCAGTCAATCCAACGCATTAAGCCCCTGCTTTTTCTATCCAGTTATAAATTGCCTTTTGTTGGTTTTAATTTCTTATCTCTGTTATTTTACTTTCCGCCCTCTGTCTAGTTATATAATTTGCTTTATCATCTTGTTTTTTATATCTATTATTTTACTTTTCGCCCTCTGTCTAGTTATATAGTTTGCCTTATTGTCTTGTTTTTTCCTAAGCACACCCCAACTAATACTCTTATGCTGTGCATAAGTTCTCAAAAACAGCAAGGTAGCACTCACCTCAGTTGCTAGAACTATCTATGCTAAGTTTTTCACACTATATATACTAAGTTCTCGCGTTCAAGTTGAGCATAGAAACAAGATTGCTAATAAAAAGAATGATTCTTTTTACTGTCCTCCCACTACTTGCTATATATCTTAGAGGGCTTTTTGCAGTGCGACAGCAATACATTCGCTACCGCTACAAAGGTCTAGAACTTGAATATCTTTTCCCATATATATCTGAGAGGATAAACAATTATAACTTTGGCTTGATTTTGAGCCACTTCCTTTTGTCTATTACTCACACCAAACTGCTCTTATCCTTAGCGAGGCTTTGAGAATAGACCGTGCTTGCTTTTAAAGTATGTAAGATATTATATGATGTTTTTAAAAAATATTACACAAATTTTCTAATTTTCATTTTTGAAACCGCCCGCAACAATCCCCCCTCTAAAATCCCGCCCGAAGTTCGATTGCAAATAAATTTATCACTAAATTGCTTTATAAACATCTCTTCCTTTGAATAAACTCTGTTCGTTTTATAAGCAAAAATTCTTGTTGTATCCAAGGCTCTAAAACTATCTATGGACAATTTAGATTTATTAACAGCACTAAAAATTAACCTATCAAAAGGTTTATTGCGTGACCAATGTTGCCTGATACGCTTATAAATATCCTTTGTAGTTCCAATATATATTTGCTTATACATATCCAAAACTAAAATATAATATCCACAAACATTTTTATGTTCTTTCAAATCAAAAACTTCTTTGAACTCACTATTTTTGGATAAAAAATCACCTATTTCTCTATTAAATTGTCCATCCTTCAAACTGCTGTAAAAAACCATATTTAAATCAAAGTTTTTCATACATTTATTATAATGTTTATCGCACCAGTCATCCGAATAAATTTTATCAGAGGAAAAAGAACTTTTTTTATTTTTAATCGCATACTCTTCTCTGTTCATTTTAAAATTATATTTATGCTTTGTTATTTTTAATCCAAAATGAATAATCATCGAATAATCTCCGCCTTATTTTTTATCACGGCGATGTCTGATTTTATATAACCAACCACTTTTTATTTTAACCACTCCAAAAGGACATAGTTCTTGACAGCAATAACAGCGTATACATTTAGAATAATCTATTTTAGCATATTTTTTATTCTTTAAAGTTGTCATTTCTATCGCTTGCAAAGGGCAATGCACTACACACTTATTACACCCTTTGCATTGCTTCGGCTTGATAACCGGTCTTTGCGTCATCCAACGATTTATAATCACTTGCATATACTTAGGCTTAGAACTAGCAAAAGGGATATACTTGTCAGGCGTTAAATTCTTATAATCCTTTATAATAAAATCCTCTATTTTATCACCTAATAAAGTATATTCTAAGTTTTCATTTAAATAACCATTTTCCTGCCCCACTGTGATGGTAGGTATAAGTTTAGGGTCAATATTTATTATTTTACAGCCTGTAACATCTACCGTAGCGGGGTTTCGCCCCATAAAAACACAACCAATAAACCGGGGCGTTCCGTGAGTAGGTCCGTCACCTTCCATACCCATTACGGCATCTGAGATATGCAAGCACAACTTTTTACCATAATAATTATGGATATCATACAAACTATGATTGAAATTTTCCAGATTTTGAAACTTACCGTGATACTCAACTTTAATCAATCCGGGTATTGCGCCAAACATATTTTTTACTGCGTTAGAAACGCCCGTAAAGCCGTGCGTTTTAAGTTTGCAGAGGTTGAAAATTATATCCGCTTTCTCCAACGCATCCAGTAAAACTAGTTGCTTATTTACTTGTCCAGCAAAACCAACTGTGACACTTTCATAGTTATCATTTATTTTTATACCCTGCTTTTCTTGCAATTCGGACATACCCGAAGCCTTATATATAGGCGCCATTGCTCCCGCTGTGTAAAGCCCGCCCGCACTATCCACTATAAAACAATCCGCACCTACTGATTTAATCATTTTTGCAACGGCTAAAACAACTGCTGGATGCGTAGTGACCGCTTTTTCAGGCGTTGCACGGTGAACAAGGTTTACTTTTAAGGCAACATTCTGCCCCTTTTTCACAAACTTTTTTATCCCGCCCAACAATTCAAAGGCCTTTTGCACTGCAATATCCACATTATTTTGCTCATAGTCCGCACATCGAACTATTGATACATCATCTTTTGCCATTTTCTCCCCTTTTGTGTAGTATAAACTTTTCGACTTACCAAATAAGCCATCTTTATTGCCAATGAATACCCTAGAAAATCAAAGTCCGCAAACTGTAAATTCGACTGCTAAAAACACTTCAAACTTGTAAGAAACACAAAGTCCAGCATAGTATAAATTTCAATCTAGTAAGCAATTCTAAAAGTTTTTAAGAAAAGTAAAACAAACCGAATTTTTTGATTTGCTAGATGGTAACAATTAAAGCAAGAATCCAACTCTTCTTTTTACCTCTTTATATTAACCTAAGTAAGTGTAAAAATCAAACAATTTAGATATTTTAATTGAGTTTTTCTAAAAATAAAACTATAATGATATAGTTAACTATCAGAATATAATTAACTATGAGGACATAATTAACTATCAGGATATAATTGACTATAAGAATATAATTAAAAGTCACTAACAAGTGTATTTGTAATCCCTTTTTAAAAAGATTAGGATATCGTTAAGGCTCTTAATTTAAATAACTCTTATAAATTCAACCTCATAAACGCAAAAAAGATAACAAAAGGAAAAAAATATGAAAATTTGGGCAAAAATAATACAAGGCGAACGCATAACTCAAAGCACTCTTTACCAAGTGCAAGGCGTTTTTGATTTGAGCAAACTCACCCATTATCTGACTGACATTTGCTTATCTTTCGATATTCCCCGCCCTATTATTTTGAATAAGCACTACCGCCAGTTTAATAATTTTAATTACACATTTTTTAAACCAGATGATTTTGTTGAAAGCGTAGATTTTGATAAATTCATAATTGAAATTGCACAGAGTAAAAACAAAAAAAGCGATAATTTTTACAGCAATTTGTAAAGATAAAAAGTTCCAACTTAGTGTTGTCAGACTATTTGATAAATGCTTAAAAAACAACCAATTAAACTTTGGCTCATTTAAGCCACTACTTTTTGTTTTCCTTGCTTCCTTTGCTTGAACCGCTTTGTAGTTAGTGCTGTTTTCATTTTCTATAAACCATCAATCAAAGAAAACTTTTTACCTTAATACACGCAATTAAAACAAAAAAACATCCAAAAAAGACAACTAAGAAAACAGCCGGAATTTATACTTCCTTTTACTTAATTTATTAACCAAACCTAAAAATAAATTATACAAATCACGCCTAAAAGAAGATAAAAAGTATGAGATTAAAGTAAAAAATAGAGTTTGAAGATGAAAGTAAAAATAAGGGTGAAGAATAAAAAAAGGGTGAAAAAATAAAAAATAAAACATAAAAATATGCCATTTTTATGTTTTATGACTGCACAAAATTTTATATTAGACTCACCTAACAAAAAAGAGAGGTTACCTCTCTTTCTTTGCACTCCCATATTTTAGTGAAGTGCTACGCTCTCGCCCAGATTATTCAGCACTACTAGACGCTTCTCCTGCTGCCGCTGCTTCTTTCAAAGCATTTTCATACTCAGCAAGGATAAGGTCACGAATCTTTTCTCTGGTTTCAGTGTTCAAAGGATGAACAATGTCTTTGAATGTTCCATCTGGGGTTTTTCTACTAGGCATTGCAATAAACAAGCCCTGGTTACCTTCGATGATTTTGATGTCGTGGACAGCAAAACATTCATCAATTGTCAAAGAAGCAACAGCCTTTAACTTGTTGTCGTCCTTTTTCACAATGCGAATACGAATGTCAGAGATATTAATCAAGTCACTCCACCTTCCTTTTTTAG
>CAYJAI010000003.1:0-16461 GCA_964368395.1 uncultured Christensenella sp.
CCCTTAATGTATAACCTTTCTTTTTTCTAAATATAAAATAGTTTAACCTCCCAAATATAAAAAATCAACTTTTATTATTTATTATAAACACAAAAAAGCCAAATAATAAAACAAAAAGCCTAGATAAATCTAGACTTTTTATTTATAATTTTTGTTATTCTATTTTCAATGATTATTTAATAATCTTAGCAACAACTCCGGAACCAACTGTTCTTCCACCCTCACGGATAGCAAAACGAAGTCCTTCCTCAATAGCAATAGGAGTAATCAACTCTACTGTCATCTCTATGTTGTCGCCTGGCATAACCAATTCAACACCTGCTGGTAATTGAATAGAACCGGTAACATCTGTTGTTCTAAAATAGAACTGTGGACGATATCCTGAAACAAAAGGTGTACTTCTTCCGCCTTCTTCCTTCTTCAATACATACACACTTGCAGCGAACTGTGTGTGCGGTGTAATTGATTTAGGAGCACAAATAACTTGACCTCTTTGAATATCTTTTCTTTCAACTCCACGAAGTAAAAGTCCAATGTTATCTCCTGCCTGTCCTTGGTCAAGCAACTTCTTAAACATCTCAACGCCAGTTACAACTGTTGTTTTTGTTGGACCCATACCAACCATTTCAACGGTATCTCCATTTTTAACAATACCACGATCAACACGACCGGTAGCAACTGTTCCACGACCTGTGATTGTAAATACATCTTCCACAGGCATCAAGAAAGGCTTATCTATTGCACGAACTGGATCAGTAAAGAAGTTATCAACAGCATCCATCAATTCAAAAATACATTTGCTTGCTTCGCCATCAACATTTCCCTTACTTGCTGCTTCAAGTGCTTTTATTGCTGAACCGAATATGATAGGAGTCTTATCTCCATCAAATCCATATTCACTTAGGATGTCACGAAGTTCCATTTCAACCAATTCAAGCAAATCTGCTTTATCTGCCTCAGGTAGTTGGTCAACTTTGTTTACGAACACTACAATTGAAGGAACGCCAACCTGACGCGCCAACAAAATGTGCTCCTTTGTTTGAGGCATAACACCATCAGTTGCTGCAACAACTAGTATTGCACCATCCATCTGCGCTGCGCCTGTAATCATATTCTTAACATAGTCTGCGTGTCCTGGGCAGTCCACGTGTGCATAGTGACGCTTGTTAGTCTGGTATTCCACGTGGCTAGTGTTAATGGTAATTCCTCTTTCTTTTTCCTCTTTCGTATTGTCAATAGAGGCATAATCTCTTGCCTCTGCAAAACCTTTTCCTGCCAAAGTAGAGGTAATAGCAGCAGTTAAGGTTGTTTTACCGTGGTCAACGTGACCTATTGTCCCAAGGTTAAAGTGTGGTTTGTTTCTTTCGAATTTAGCCTTTGCCATAATTCTAATCTCCTTATATTTTTATTTTTTAACTTAATTTTCTAGTTTAACTAGATTTTCCTCGTTCCCCAACAATCTTGTCTGCAACAAATTTAGGAACTTCGTCATAGTGTGCTAACTCCATAATGAATAAGCCTCGTCCTTGTGTAAGGCTGCGCAAATCAGTAGCGTAACCAAACATTTCAGCAAGCGGAACAATTGCATTGATAGTTTGCTGACCGTTTTTGAGATCCATATCACGCAACTGTCCACGGCGACGGTTTATGTCGCCCATAACATCTCCCAAATACTCGTCTGGAACTTCAATCTGAACTTTCATCATAGGTTCAAGTAGAACGGGATTTGCTTTTCTTATTGCTTCCTTGAAAGCCATACTTCCTGCAATCTTAAACGCCATTTCACTGGAATCCACATCGTGGAAACTTCCATCTACCAAAGTTACTCGAAAATCTACTGTTTCGTATCCCGCAAGAATACCATTTTCTTTTGCTTCGGTAATTCCATCGTTAATAGGTCCGATATATTCCTTAGGAATTACTCCGCCTACAATTTTGTCCACGAACTCGTATCCCTTACCTGGTTCAAGTGGCTCTATCTCAATAACACAGTGTCCATATTGTCCTCTTCCGCCTGTCTGCTTGATGTATTTTCCTTCTTGTCTGCTTGTCTGGCGAATTGTTTCTTTGTATGCTACCTGCGGTTTACCCACGCTCACATCCACATTAAACTCACGGACTAATCGGTCACGATATATATCAAGGTGAAGTTCACCCATTCCAGCCATAATTGTTTGCCCCGTTTCTGAATCGGTATATGTTTTGAAAGATGGATCTTCCTCAACAAACCTTAACAACGCTTGTATCATTTTCTCTTGTGCCTGCTTATCTTTTGGCTCAATAGCAATTTTTATAACAGGCTCCGGAGCATTTATGCTTTCCAATATTATAGAACTCTTTTCATCACAGAGAGTATCTCCTGTCGAGGTCTCTTTTAAGCCTACTATTGCCGCAATATCTCCTGTGCGAATTTCGTTTATTTCTTGTCTTGAATTACTGTGCATCCGTATCAAACGAGCAACTCTCTCTTTCTTGTTTTTGGTAGAGTTATATACATAACTACCATTTTCCAACTTTCCGCTGTATACTCTCAAATAAGTAAGTCTACCATACGGGTCTGTTACTACTTTAAAAGCCAAAGCACTGAAAGGTTCTTCATCATTCGCTTTACGAATGGACTCTTCACCATTTGGAAGAATTCCTTTTACTGGTAGAATGTCCAACGGGCTAGGCATATAGTCTACAATTGCATCCAGTAATTTTTGAACTCCCTTGTTTTTATAACTAGAACCACAAACAACTGGATTAAGTTTCAACTCTAAGGTGCCTTTTCGAAGACCTCTTTTAATCTCTTCTTTGGTAAACTCTTTGCCATCTAAAAACTTTTCAAGCAATTCATCATCCACTTCTGCAACTGCTTCTATCATAGCAGCACGATATTTTTGTGCATCTGCTTTCATATTTTCCGGGATGTCCACTATTTTCATATCGCTACCCATATCATCCTGGTATATGACCGCATTCATTTCCACCAAATCAACCATACCTTGAAAATTATCTGATTGACCAATAGGTAGTTGAATAGGAACAGCATTTGCATTCAGGCGCTCTTTCATCATACCGATTACGCGATAGAAGTCTGCTCCGTTAATATCCATTTTGTTCACATAAGCAATACGCGGAACATTATACCTATTCGCCTGTCTCCATACCGTTTCACTTTGAGGCTGAACTCCGCCTCTGGCACAGAAAACTGCAACCGAACCATCCAATACCTTTAAACTTCTTTCCACCTCAATAGTAAAATCCACGTGTCCCGGTGTATCTATTAAGTTTATTTGACAATCTCCCCACTGAGTGGTAGTTGCTGCGGAAGTTATGGTTATACCTCGCTCTTGCTCCTGAACCATCCAGTCCATAGTAGCCGCACCTGCGTGAACCTCACCAATTTTATGAACTTTACCAGTATAAAATAGTATACGCTCACTTGTGGTAGTCTTTCCCGCATCGATGTGTGCCATAATTCCTATGTTTCTTATTTTATCTAGTGCAAATGTTCTCGCCATTATTTTTACTCCTTGTTTTTGTTAGTATTTAAAGTGTGCAAAAGCCTTATTCGCCTCTGCCATACGATGCACTTCATCTTTTCTCTTAATTGTTCCACCTGTGTTATTATACGCATCAATTAGTTCACCTGCAAGTCTTTTATCCATTCCTCGCTCACTTCTCTTTTTTGCAAAAATAACAAGCCAACGAATAGCCAGTGTTTGTCTTCGAACTGGTCGAACCTCAACTGGAACTTGATATGTTGCTCCTCCCACCTTTCTTGGCTTTGTTTCTACCAAAGGCATTGCATTTTCTAAAACTTTATCAAATGCCTCCATAGCATCTAATCCAGTCTTTTCTGATAAAGCACTAAGCGCTTTATAAACAAGTGTTTCCGCAATTCCTTTCTTGCCATCTATCATTACTTGGTTAATGAGTTTGGCTACAATCAGATTTTCATATTGTGGGTCAGGCAATATCTTTCGCACAGGTGCCGCATTTCTTCTTGACATAGTGTATTCTTCCTCCTTATAGATTTAGGGTTTATTAAATTTGATTTTATAATATATGGAAATAATTTTACAATATACAATAAAGAAAATCAAGCAAACCGTTCTTTAATTTCTAATTGAACTAGGCTTTCTTTTCTTTCTTTGCTCCATACTTACTTCTACGCTGGTTGCGCTTCGCTGTTCCTGCTGTATCTAGAACACCACGAACTATATGATAACGCACACCGATTAAATCAGGCACACGACCACCACGCACAAGAACAACAGAGTGCTCCTGCAAGTTATGACCTACACCTGGGATATACATAGTACTCTCGTGTCCATTGCTTAGGCGAACCTTTGCAATTTTACGCAAAGCAGAGTTCGGTTTCTTTGGTGTTGTCGTAGTGACAACAAAGCAAACCCCACGCTTTTGCGGACAACCATCAAGCAGAGGCGCTTTTCTTTTTCGCACCTTACTTGTTCTACCACGTCTTATCAATTGGTTGATAGTTGGCATTTTATCCTCCTGAAAATTTTAATGTTAGGAAAATCAAACAACCCTATGATGTTTCCACTTTGCCAGAGAAACGCAGATTAACTGTTCACTCTTAGCCCCTCCCCTTTCCATCACACACTGTAAGACAAAAAGAAAAGGTTTTTTATTTTTTAGAGACAAAGAATTGTCCACATAAAAAATAAAACGGCTACAAAAATGACTTTGTAGTGAGGTTATTGTATCAAACATTTTAATCAATGTCAACAATTTATTTGTAAAATTTGTTTATTCTTAAATAAAAAATACTTTATTTATATCCGTAAATATTTATACATTAAAAATTAGAACATAACAACCAAACTTTGGACTTAATGCCATTATTCACAATTATTATCAACTTATGCACAACGAATATTTATAAATTAGTATGTATAATTATTTGATTTTTGTATATTTAAGCAATTTTTTGTATATTTACACAAAAAAGAGGTGAGTTATCCACATTTTTATCCAGTTATCCACATTATATGTTTGGAAATATTTTTTTATGCCCTATTTTTCACTCGCTTAGGGGATATTGTGGAATAAAACAATCCTAAAAAAGAATTCCTTTGAGCATCTTACGGCTTGCTTGACCTTATTTTTGTTTGACACCTTAGAGGACCATTTGAAATTTACCTCTCCGCACAGTTATGCAAGCACCTTGATACTAAAACTAGTAAAAGACTACCAATCAGACAGGTTTGGTGGATACAAATGGTCAAATAAGTCCTTCTGTTCGGGCTGAATTATAGGACGAAGTTTAGTTCCAACTATTTTCACGCCCCGAACAGCACGATAAGTCTGTGTGCGAATATGCTTTTTAGAAAGTCGTTTTCCATCCTTCCAATACTCCACATAAGACTTCACCTCACACCCCTCTTTCGGAAAAGTCTTATATTTATTCTCATCCTCATACATATCTGAATCTAGAACAACCTCTTCCTCAGGTGGTTTAATCTTTTTGACAACCTGACTGGAACGCCGTATGTTAACTTCATTTTTTTGCTTATCCCCAAAAACCTGAGCGCCTACTAAATCTCCGTTTGCATATGTCCGGATATACAAAGGTTTGTCTGTTTTATTTATCCATTTTAAGTCACTTGAACCAAAATTGACCATTGCGTCGAACCCATTCATAACATAACTACTAGTTAAACTATGAGGATGCACTTCAACAATTTCTACACCGGCTAGCAATAACGCATTGTATAATGTAGTGCTGACCTGACAAACTCCCCCACCAAACGCCTCCGTATATTCATTGTTGACAATTATATTTGCTTCCTTATACCCTTTTTCAGCTGTTCTGCGCCCGGTTGTTTTATTAAAAGAATATTGGGTATTAGGCTGTAAAACCATACCATTGAAGCACTTTAAAGCCAACTGAATATTGTTTTTACGGTTTACCAAACTGGTTCGATAATCTGTTTCAAACTTAGATTTTAATTGGCTTTGTTTAACTAAACTTTCCTTAGTGATTTCAGGCTTTATTATCTCAGGCTGGACATCAAGCCACACTCTTGGCTTGTCTGTTATCTGCTGTAACAAAGACTGATATAGTTTTTCTTTTTGTATATGGTATCCCGTTTTTTCCTCAGTATAGTAAAAATATGGACTTTTGGCGGGATTAAAAGTTATAGTTGCATTTACCATTTCGGTATTTATGTTCTTGCACACTTTATCCACTATATCACGCAAGCCATAAAAGGTATAGTCAAAACTTTCCTCATACGAAAAACCTAAATTGTGCAATTTTTGAACCAACTGCGCTCTTTGGGTATGTGAACCTAACCGGTTGTTTTTTTGAGCCTGTGCCGAATGAGTGAACACAGTAATTTTATTTTGCAACTGCTCATCACTCCATTTCCACACCTTACCTTTATAACAAAAGTCTATACTCATACAGACTTGCTCCTCAGGTAAAAAACTTCCCCCTCCGAAAATAAAAGCAAAAAATAATGCTATTGCAACAAGAATCCTACCCTTCATTTTATCCTCTCTACAAAAATAGTTTTTGTAGACAGGGCAAAATTATACAAAGTATATATCCTTTATAACATCATTTTTTGATTTAGTTCTAAATATTAAATTATTTTATTTAGTGAGTATCCTTGATTTAGTTTTTAAATTAAATTATTTTCTGTATATTATTTATAACCAGAATTCAAATTACCTACCCTCTAAGAAGTCCAGTAAACATTCGGTAACACCAAATGCTTACTTGCATATTCAGAAAATAAACAACTAAAACACTTTGATAACAAACAAATTACACCGAACTTTGGTTCAATTCAGTCATTTAGCCTGTGACAGTTTTAATCTATTGTTTTTGCTTTTTTGTTACTTTTTGTTTCTGTAATAATAATTTTTGCTTTTGCAGAACTAACCCCTCCTGAGTGATGGGCATTAAATCCAAATGCGTCTTTGCAAAATCTTCATTTATTATTTGTTGCGTTAATAAAATTAAAATTTGTCTTCGCCTAAATTCGGCTATGTCCAACTGCGCGCTTATGGGCAACAATAAAATCATACTACCTATTACAAAGTTGTTCAATCGGTCAAAATCCAACAAACTGCTAACCAGTAACTTTTTACCAACTTGGTTATACCAGTTGTCTGCCACTTTTTCTATATCCTCACTAGAAACAAAATCTGCTTTGTAATTTTCTAAAAAATCTAATATATCCTCTTTTTTTGCAAGAAATTCTTCTAATTTCTTTCGTGTTAATAAAATAGTTTGAGGTATTTCCAAAGGCTTAATTCCCTCAATGGCGTGGAAAGAACAAGATTTAAAATGAGTATCCCCGCTAAAAAGATTTTTAGCAATCTTATCTCGCATCAAAGACACCCGATTACCATACACTCCCTTCCCTGATATAAATTTCTCAAAAGAATATCCACAGGTAATAGCATAACTCAAATGTGCCATCGCTTGATCGCTGGTAAATGTTTTCGATATCATTAAGGCCTCCTTAATACTCTAAGTCTATACTAAAACGAGGCTGAATAACTGCTTGGTCACCATCATAAATGGCATCTACTAATAACACTATATTGTCTTTCCCACACTGCACTTCTTCATACTTTGTCGCGACCTCAATCTCACCATTATATTCTATCGCACAACGACAATACACCTCTAAAAACTCTTTCGCACGGAGAAAAGCATCTTCAACAGAAACTCCCTCAGTGCATATATTTACATCACTGAGTATGATAGTATAACCTCTTCCCTCTTTATCTTTATACAAAATCGCTGGAAAAACAAACTGTTGCATTTTTACCCTCCCTAAATTCTACCTAATAACACCCCAATGGCTAATGTTGTATTGATAGCCAAGCAAACCAATCCCAACAAGCCCCACAGAATGTTATATACTCTCGCCATATTATTTAACTCATTTTTTTGCCTTATTAAAGCAGTCGCTCTCCCTGATTTCCCAGAATACACTAGCCCAACTATACTTAAAGCAATACCTGCGAAAAAAGCAATACCTGTGTAAAGGTTTGTCCACCCCCATAGGGAACAGAGTATAATCGAATGAATAAGCAAGCCTAATGAACCTATGCTATACCAAAAAGAAGTGCCCGCCCATTTTTCAACATCGCTTACTTCTTGCACATTTTCTATTTTGTCATCTAAGTGATCAAAATATCCCATACTTCACTCCTAAATCTATTATATAAGTTTTGGTCAACTTTGGCAAATAAAATAGCCCGCTTTTAAAATTTTTATAATCTTTCACAAAAAACCTATAAAATACATAGTATGTAATAGTGACCAAATCCTCTTTACATAACCATTTTTCTTAGAGTGGTTATGAAAATTAAGGAGGATTTTTCTATGTGTAATGGACCAATGAAAAGTGGCTGCTGTTGTCCTATAATACGACCAAAACCTTGCCCTTGTCCTAAACCAGAAAAGCGATGCCGTCATTACTGTGTAGACTTAAAAATGGATATTAGAGAAGTAGGTAGACCTAATTGTCCCTGCTGTCCCAGGCCACGCTGCTAAATATCCGTGTCATCAAAACCAATGCAATCTATGTCTACCGGCTCTGATGCTAACGAGTCTACTGACCTTAGTTTTCTTTCGATAGTTCGTGTTTTACGCGTAGCATCATCAATTGTATTGCTTGCTTCTGTTAGTTTCTTCTGAGTTTTAATCAACAAATTATGAAACTTTACAAACTCTGTTTTAAATAAAGACAATAAAGCCCAAACTTCACTGCTTCTTTTTTCGATAGCAAGTGTTTTAAATCCCATTTGAAGACTGTTTAATAGTGCCGCCAAAGTAGTTGGCCCACATACCATAATACGAAAATCTCGTTGTAGGGCTTGAACTAAATCGGTATTCTTTATAACTTCGGCATATAAACCTTCAATGGGTAAATACATAATTGCAAAATCAGTGGTGGTAGGCACTTTTATATACTTTTGGCTTATATCCTTAGCATATGATTTTATTACCTTTTCTACCTCATTGCTATTTTTCTCCACGCTAGCAGTATCACCACTTTCACTAGCCTCTACCAACCTTTGGTATGACTCAATAGGATATTTCGCATCAATAGGCAACAATAAAGACCTATCATCTTTCCCGGGCATAACGACCGCAAAATCCACCCGTTCAGTGCTGTTTTTGTCCAACATAACTTGTGCTTTATACTGCTCAGGGGAAAGCATTTGCTCTAACAGATTCCCTAACTGCACCTCGCCCCAAGTTCCACGCGTTTTAACATTGCTTAAAACTTTTTTCAAATCTCCCACATCGCCCGCTAGCGTTCTCATCTCTCCCAGCCCTTTATAAACCTGCTCCAACCTTTCACTAACCTGTGTGAAACTAGTGCTTATCCTTTTTTCCAAAGTAGATTGCAACTTTTCATCCACTGTTAAACGCATCTGCTCTAATTTTTTCTCATTGCTGTTTTGCAATTTTTCCATACTACTCTGTAAGGTTAGGTTTATTTTATCTAGCCTTATATCATTACTCTTTAAAACAGAATTTATTCTTCCCTCAATATCCTTCAACTGCTGATGCTGTCCTTTGTATGTTTCCCCAAGCCCAGCAACTATTGCGTTGTTATACTCTTTCACATATTCCATAATGTTACTGTTGGCTTCGCGCATAACGCGAATTATACTCTCGTTATCCCTTTGAACCAACATTTGCATCCGTTCATTTTCTTGCTTTACCGCACTCAGCACTCCAACACCATCCAGCCCCTCGCCTTTGCGTGTTCGGGCTATCTGATAAACAGATACACCCAAGGATACCATTGTCATTATGGCTAGAACTACCAGTAAAATTATTGTCAACATTTTTATTTTCTTCCTTTTATAAAATTTAACAGCCTACTCTTTTCATTTAACTCAGGCATAATACAGCATTGTTGCAGTAAGTTATTTAAAATATCACCATACCTTTCTTTGGGAATATCTGGATACCTATCCGCCAGGTCGTATCCGTCTATTTTCAAATCTCTCAAAGTCATCGGAACTTTATCCAGCAACATAACCTTATAAATAGAAGATAAGGAATGCTCACCTAAAATACTTCCTAAATCCATCATTCGGACAATGTTCCCAGCATTTTTTTGAATAAATAAACGCGCATCTTCCTCACTTTGGAAACCTTTCAATACGCTCTGAACTCCCAGCAACAATTCAGTTTGCAACATAACCTCTTTTTTAGATAACATCAAACCATTAGTCCCTAAAATTTTGTTTACATTTTCCCTAGTCACATCTAACTCTAACCCGTTTAAAATCTCATATGTAAAAAGCGTTATCCTATGAATTACAGTGGCAGAGCCCAATAACTGAACCCTTTTATTTTGCAATTTTTCATAGACATAACTCATCCCTTTTTCTAACGCTATCTCCCTGAATATGTAACTCCACGCACCCCATTCTGAAAGTAAAGCCAATCCTCTTTTAGGCGCATTAGGATTCTGAATGCTAGGATATTTATAATCTGAAAATAAAATGGAAATTATTTCTTTATTAAAACGCTCTTGCGATATATCCGCCAACTGAGCCACCATTTTTTTCGCTACCCCTTCGCATTCCTCATCTATGCTAAAACCCAACTCCGCACTCATTCTAGCCAAACGCAATATACGCAAGCCATCATCCGCAAAAGTCTGCTCAGGTGTTCGCACCGTTTTCAGAACTCGCTCCCAAGTATCACGAACTCCGCCAAACAAATCCACCACTTCGCCCTTATTAACATCGTAATAAATACAGTTGCAAGTGAAATCTCGTCGACTTGCATCCTGCTTAACATCGGTAACAAACTCAACTTTTTCAGGGGAATGCACACCACCTACCCCGTAACTCTCTTTTCTCCAAGTAGTATACTCAAACTCCTCTCTGTTTATTTTACTTTTGATAAGTAAAGTTCCCAGTTTTTCATTCACTATTTCAGCATTGAATATACTGTTCTGCAAAAGTTCTTTCACCTCATAATATGGTAGAGGTCCGCAAATATCAATATCTGTTTCAGTAAAGCCCAAAATTGAATTACGAACATAGCCCCCAACCACATATAGCGGAGAGCCTTTTTGGTGGAAAATTTTACCTAATTCAATTAGTGTCTGAGGAAGTTTCATTTCCATAAAGTTATTATAGCATATTTATTTAAAAAAAGCGTGTTTTTCACCGCCTTTTTTATTTTTAAGATTATTTATGCTATTAGTGTTTTACTGCTTCATTAAGAGATTGTCTGCCTCATATGTTACTAACGCTTTCTCACCACATACTCAAAAGAGTTATCCGACTCTAAGCGTCAAATAAGCAGTGCTATAACACCAAAGTCACCGCATTTGTTTTAAAAAAGATGCTCACCCTTTTTAAAAAACGACTTATGTTAGTAGTGCTAGACATAAAAATTAAAAATATATTCTTAGTGTTTTCTAAACATAATAATTAAAAAAGAAAATGCACCAACTTTTTTTGCTGTCCGCCCTGTTAGCCTCTTTCTGAATAAAACAGTTAGCAAAGAAATTCACCCCTATCCTTTACTTTCACCCTCCCTATACACCATTTGGTCGCAAAAGCATTAACCCAAGCATTTCTATCCTACGCCGTATCATTCTTTCCAACATCCTTCTGACCTCAGGACGCGTTTCCCTTACATACAACTCAAACATTTCGGCTAAAATCACCAACTCATTTTTAACAATTTCTTTGTTCAGTAGGCAAGTATTATACGGACGACATATAAAGCGCGGATTTCTTCGGTCTAAATCATTTAGACTATCAAAGTTTGCCATAAGTTCGGCTAGTTCAGCATTATTCAATCTTCTCAATTCGCGGATAAAATCACTTGTTTCAACACTACTTCGCTCTTGTAAAAACTGTAAATACTTGTCTGCATCTTGCATAGATTGCCCTAGTGTGACTGCATCATCTTCAACACCCTGCTCCTGCAAAGCCTTAACTCTCTGATAGGGCGTTAGGTTTGCATACTTTATTTTCATATTGGAAATACTTTTATCATCTGCAATTTGGTCATCATTAAATTTCATTGACCTACCCCCATATTATTTAACACTTTATATGAGAGAAAGATATTTTTTGTTAAAGGCTATTATGAAAAAAGTAAAAATAAAAATAGAGCAAATAAAAAAAGAAATCAGCACAGCCGAACAGGCTTTGCTGATTAAACATCATAAAAAAATTCGAAAAAATTTAAAAAAACATATAGACAATCAACGCAAACTAGCCTCTTTCATAAATAAAAGCAATTAAATTGTTTGCCATATAAAACACACAATAACACATTTGTTTTAACCTTACTTGATACCTTATAGGACAAGCCGTTTGAACCAGTCTTTATTTACACAAGAATTAAAGCAAAAAATTAGATTAACTCTTTTCGGTCTTGAAGAGCGCGCGTTAATGTCCCTTCATCCACATATTCCAAATCACTACCCAAAGACACCCCTTGTGCTATGCGGGTTACCTTAACATTTAAAGGCTTTAACAACTTTGCTATATACATAGCGGTAGCCTCGCCCTCTACGGTAGGACTGGTCGCCATAATAACTTCTTGAACAGAATGTTTTGAAATTCGTTGCAACAATTCTTTTATATGAATATCCTCTACCCCTTTGCCATCCATAGGGCTGAGTAAGCCGTGCAAAACGTGGTATGTTCCATTATAATCGCGAACTTTTTCCAGCGCTAAAATATCCTTTGGTTCTGCAACTACACAAATAGTTTTTTGGTCGCCCTTTTTACAAGTAGAACACACTGTTTCATCGGTCCAGTTACCGCAAATTTCACAGAAATGCACTTTATTTTTGGCATCTATTAAAGCCTCAGCGAAGTTTTCAACCTGATTCTCTTTCATGTTTATTATTTTATAAGCATATCGTGTAGCCGTTTTTTTACCTACCCCGGGCAAACGCGAAAACTCATCAATAAGCCTCTCAATCGGTTGTATGAAATTTTTCAATTAAAAAAACCCTCCCGGTATACCCGGCATATCGCTTGCTATCTTTTTATCTATTTGAGAGTTTGCATCGTTGACTGCGGCTATAATCAAATCCTCTAACATATCAATATCTGAGGCATCCACTACTTCGGGCTTTATCTTCACTGCTACCAACTCACGCTTGCCATTCATCTTAACCTCTACCATCCCTCCGCCACTAGTAGCGCTAAATACACTTGCTTCTAATTCTTCTTTTTGCTTCTTCATCTTTTCCTGCATAGCCTGCGCCTGCTTCATCAGTTGTTGCATTTGCATTCCTCCGCCTCCGCCACCAAAACCATTAAATCCTGCCATATTTTCTTTCCTTTATTTTTTATTTTTAACCTTAACAGATATACCAAGTTTTTGACTCAAAAGTTTAGACTTGTCTACCTTTTTTTTCACTTCATTTTGTTGAACAATATCTATTTTATAATTATACCCCAGTTTGTTAAAACACGCAACCAAATCGGCATAATTTTCTCCCTTTTTGATTATGTCTATAAAATTACTGTGATAAAGACTTATTATAAAAGCGTCACCTTGAATATCCACACTCTCTATATTAACACACGCAGAGTGTAATATACTATTTATATTATGCAACTCAGTCAGCACCTGTCCCCAAACTTTTCGCGGATTGTGCTTGACCTTCTGCTCTTGTTCGCCTTTGTTTTCAACTTTTATTTCATACTTTTCTGAACTTTGAGTTTGAGATTGTAGACAAATTTTCATATGAGGACTTACTGCTTGTTCGTGCTGGGGATACTCCTTTTTAGGCTCTGGTTTATCCCTTTGGTTTTGCGTAGCCAATCCCACCGCAGTAGCCTCTACTAAAAGTTGAGGGTTGGAGGCATATTTCAAATCAGACTCTATTTTACTAAAAGCCTGCAACGCATCATTTATTTGAGAAAGGGAACATTTCTGCGCAACTGACTTTAAATTTTCTTGCGTGTCCACTGACAAGTTTACGCTTTCTATTTTATCCCCGCTAACTTTCGCCACCAATATATCCCTAAACTGCTTAGTGATATCCGAAGATAAAGTGGCTATATTTTTTCCGCTTTGCACCTCTCTGCCAAAAACACGGATAAAATCCGCAATATCTCCTTTCAGTATAGCCTGTGTCATTTCCAGTAAAACATCCCTATCACTAGTTCCTAAAACTTTCAGAACATCTTCATATTTTATATCATTGTTAGAGTAACTTGCGCACATATCCGCAATAGATAAAGCATCACGAACACTACCTTTTCCTGCCTGCGCTATTAAAGTTATCGCTTTCTCTTCTGCATTTATTTTGCTTTCCTTGAAAATATCTTTTAACAGCCCACTTAATTGCTCTAAGCCTACCAACTTGAAATCAAAACGCAACACACGCGACAATATAGTAGCCGGTAATCTTTGAGGCTCAGTAGTAGCCAAAATAAATATAATATGTGCAGGTGGCTCTTCCAAAGTTTTAAGCAGTGCGTTAAAAGCGTTGTCTGTCAACATATGAACCTCATCAATGATATACACCTTATATCTGCCATATAAAGGCGGATATTTTACTTTATCCCTTAAATCTCGCACCTCATCCACACGGTTATTGCTTGCCGCATCTATCTCAATAACATCAATATCCTTAGTTTGAGCCAAATTCTTACAAACAGAGCAAATACCACAAGGCGAACCATCCTTGCTTTCTACACAGTTTACTGCCCGTGCGAAAATTTTTGCAACACTAGTTTTCCCTGTCCCACGACTGCCCGAAAACAGATATGCGTGTCCTATTTGGTCATTTAAAATCTGATTTTTTAAAGTTCGGATAATATGCTCCTGACCAATAACACGGTCAAAAGTTTCTGGTCTGAACTTACGATAAAGTGCTAGATACATTTTCCCCTCCCAAAAAAGATTGTAGTTTTACGCGAATGCGCGCGATAGCATTTGATATGCTCTTTATGTCTTTATTAAATTTTTGAGCAATGTCTGAATGTGAAAAACCTTTTAAATATAGCCCTAAAACTGAAAACTCAAAATCACTTAATTGCTTTTTAATTATCTTGCTTAACTCTTGTTTCTGCTCACGCTCTATTAAATTCTCCTCTGGGTTTAACTCATCACTAATTAGATAAATACCAGTCCCCGCACGGTCATCTACCACCATCATCCCTTGACTGGATATGGAAACATAGGCGTTTAAACTTGCTTTATTTTTTCTCAAACTGGCTCGAACGGCTGTTTGAACTTGTCTTAGCACGCATAAGTATGCAAAGGTGGAAAAGGTCGCTTTGTTCTCTTGATTATAGGTTTGAATTGCCTTGTATAGCCCTATCATACCTTCCTGCATTAAATCCTCATCATCTCCCCCTATCAGAAAGAAACCACGAACAATACGACTTGCCATAGGTTTAAATCCCTCTATAAGGCTACCCAAACTTTCGGTATCCCCTTTCTTAAAAAGAGCAAGCATCTCTAAAACTTTTTCCTGTGTGAGTTCTATCATTTATATCTCCTTTGTCGAATAACTTCAAAAACAGATATGCCACACGCAACACTAGCATTTAAAGAATTGATTTTACCAAACATAGGCAGAGTCAAAACATCATCACAGATTTTTCTGGTAAGTTGACTAACACCCTTGCCTTCACTTCCTATAACCAGTGCGATTGAGCCCTGTAAATTTTGTGCGTAAATATTTTGACCGCCCAACTCAACGGCATACACCCATATGCCCTCTTTTTTAAGTTTTTCAATAGTTTGATTTAAGTTAGTCACCTTAGCAACTTTAACATATGTTCCAGCACCCGCACTAGTTTTAAACACCGTTTCATTTATAGAACAAGCCCTATGTTTGGGAATGATAACCCCGTGAACACCTGCACACTCGCACACACGAAGCACACTACCTAAATTATGCGGGTCTTCAATGCCATCTAAAATAACTAAAAAAGGTTGCTCTCCTTTCTGATTTGCAAATGCTAAAATATCCTCTACTTCGGAATAAACGAAGTCTTCCACCTGTGCCACATACCCCTGGTGATGCCCTTCTTGACTTAACTTATCTAATTCTTTTTTATCCACGAATTGAATGTCTATATTGCTTTTTCTCGCCAACCAAATTATTTTATTCTCCTTATCCTCTCGAAAACTTTGAGAAATAAAAAGTTTAAAAACAGCCTTTTTGGCTTTTAAGTTTTCCAATACTGCATTTTTTCCGTAAATAACCATTCTTTTCTCCAATGTTGAACTTTTGTGTTAGGAACTTGCCCTCTTTTTAAAACATCTAATTGAACTTAATTCTGACTTGTCACTCTTAAAGCGCGTAACTTGCTTGCTATATAAAAATTATAACTTGTGTGAACTTTACCTTTTTGTAAGACTGTATAACTTGTGAATTCAACATTAGGAATGAACTGCGTTTTTAAAAGTGTTTCAAAGTATAAAGTGATAAATTTTACAAGCCTTTACTTTTT
>CAYJAI010000003.1:16561-29072 GCA_964368395.1 uncultured Christensenella sp.
TAAATCTTCACTTTTTGTAAGTTTTTTGCTTTCACTTAACTGCTCTGTATTTGAATCATCAAAGATAATCCGCATCATCTTTTGCATTCTGTCAAACTGTTTAGTCAGAAAAAGGTAGCCTAACAAAGCCTCAAACGCGGTAGATTTTTTATAGTCAGCCAAACAGGCATTTTTGCTTTTACTTGCTGTCCAAGTATTTCTTGCCCTTTGAACTATGTTTTGCTCTCGCTCAGTGATATGTTCTGTTAGTTTAGATAAAAACTCTCCCTGAGAATGTGCGTTAACTAACTCAGTCGCCTTTGAATGAAGTTTTCCAGATTTTGAGCGAACATTTAACACTTTCATCCGTGCATACAAAGTAAAAAAAGCATCGCCCACAAAGGCAAGCGAGGTAGAGGGCATATTAAACACCTCTGTTTCTTCAAATTGTTGGTTTCCGAAAATAAATTCCATATTTTAAATTATAACACAAAAAAAATTCAAACACAACCAACCGCTAATATTTTGTTAAATCAAAATATTGAACTATACCGCAAAAAATCTGATAAGCCAATAAATCTTGATATTCATCTGAGATAAGCAAAGCCTCTTCCTCTGGATTAGATAAATAACCACCCTCCACCAGTATACCCGCGGTATCTGTGCAGGTTAAAATATAGAAATCGCCCTCAGCATAACTTTTTCGGGCATTGTTTAAATTACGCACAAATAAATCCTGCATATTTCGGGCTAATTTTTTACTTATCTCATCATTCGGCTTATAAAAAACCTGTGCCCCCTTCGCGCTTTTATCCCTAAAAAAATTCATATGGATACTTACTACTAAATTCGCATTTGATTTTTCTATAATTTCCTTGCGCGCTTTTAAATCACGCATTTTAAAACCGCTTGCAAAAACGCCATACAACCCTTCTTCATTGCTCCGCGTTTTTATTACATTTATATCCAAGGTGTTAAGCAGTTGCTCCACCTTATTTGTTACTGCAAGGTTTATATCCCTCTCATACACTCCGGTTGCTCCCTGACTTCCGCCATCAATACCTCCGTGTCCGGCATCTAAAACCACACAAAAAGTTTGTGAGGGAATACTGCTCACAGTGATTTGAGTTGTCCAGTATAAACACCCTACTATTACCACTAACACACAGAAATAACATACTGAAAGAATGGCTTTTCTTTTAAGAACTATAAACATACCTATAAATATGAAGAAAAAAACAGGTTAATACCTGTTAGACTACAAAATTAAAAAATATTATATTTGATATTTAAATTTTGATATAAATTTAAGCCCCAAAAGGTTAAATTTTGCTACGCCGTTTTAACTGTAATTTTACCCGAATGACTAGTAATAGACACTTTGTCCGAACCGCTTTCAGAAGCACCCAAAACAGACTTCCATCCTTCGCTATTATTATTTGTGCTTTCAACACTACCCGGAATATTTATTTTTGCTGAACCGAAAGGGCTCCTCCACTTCAACAACCAAGGCGTCTGAGGAACAGTTAAAGTAATATCTCCTATATGAGATATTATTTCGCTTTCACCCTTAACTTCTGCAAAACTGCCTTTTATTGAATGTGTTCCTTGTGTATCAATACTTGCTGAAACATTTATTTGAACTATGCCTTTTGCATCACTAAAATTTATCTGCCCGTGCTTATTATGAATAAGCATATCAAAGCCCTCAACACTGGTATCACAGTTTATGCTAATATTTCCATAAACCGAAGTGGCTGTAATTGCGCCTTTGGCTTTATTTAAGGTTAAACTACCTCTTTGGCTCTCCCAATCAACTGCCCCATCAGTTTCATTTATAACTGTTGAACCATTGTTTGCATCTATACCCACCGAGCCCATTACTCTTTCAATTTCAACGCTACCCTCTTTGTTCTCAATATTTAAATCACCTTGCACTGTTTCTATCTTGACAGCACACGAAGCAATATCCAAATCCACATAGCCCTTTATGCTTGTAACTTCCAGCAAACCACCATCTGCTTCAAATTCAAGGTCACCGTAAATTTTATCCAAAGTAGTATGCGTGTTAGAAGTTTCCATTCTTAACATTTTTTCCGAATCTGAACTTCCAATCTCTTTCAGTGTCACATTCCCATAACCACCTTTGATTTTTATAGTGGTATACGAATCTAAATTAACCGCGGAAACAATATTACCCGAAACTTTTTCAATGGTAAGATTGTCATTCACACTAACATTATTCAAACGAACCTCTCCGCTCGCCGAAGTGATTTTTAAATTTTTGGTATTTATTTTTTCCTCAGATTTAGCAACATCTCCTCCCAAAGTAATCAAACCGCTTTCGGTAAGTATTTCCAAAGCCTTATTAGCAAAAGTGTCAGTATCAACTATGATAGTTAAATCTGTTTTTGAACCAATCATCCAACCATCAGGCTCTTCAATTCTTATATAAAATATTTTTTTACCATTTTCCTCTAAATATTTTTCATCTGTGATACTACTGCTATATGTTGGACGGTCCACACTTCCCCAAACAAACCCGTGATAGGAGTTTTGTGTTATGGTAGCAAACTGACCAGACTTTAAAACCTCATCGCCCTTTGTTCGGACTATAATATTATAGCCTTTCGTTTCTATGCGAACAACATCTGCATTGTCCCACATACTCGGATTTTCAGGCTCTCTAACATACTCCCCACCAACGCTATTATATGGAGCGGATATGTAGTGTAATCCAAAAATTCTAGCACCCGGAAAAATCATTAGGATTGCACCTAAAATAATACATACAGTCAAAACACTGACCAACAAAATCATTAAAACTCTCATTATTGAAGAAAAAAATCCCATATCCCCTCCTAACATTTAGGTTTGTAAACACTTTATTCCTTGCCTTTTCACCCCTCACTCACCCTATGGTGATTTGAGTGATTGCTAGAACTTTACACTTGCAATATTATAAAACATTCTAACTCTTTGATATCACAACCCTTTACTTGAACTGCTCTTGTAGTTATATCTTTGGTGATTTGAGTGATTGCTAGAACTTTACGCCTGTAATATTATAAAACACTCTAACTCTTTGATATCACCAAACCCTTGCTTGATGTTTTTGGTGTTATCCCAATCTTTACTGAATATTTTGGTGTTATCGAATCTTTGCTGGATATCTTAGAGGACAAGTAATTTGAACGGGCTTGATTTGGTATCTTTATATAAACCAAACCTTTACATTATTACCTATATGCTTGTCCTATCCTTCCCAACCATTGTCTGCCTAATTACATCATTATCTAGTCATTTCATTATATAAAAAACAACCAAAAAAGTCAATCTTTTATTTTAAAATGGCTTTTATTCTACGAATACCACTACTACTGCTTTCCTCTTTTTGTATTTTAAATACTCCCAACTCACCTGTTCGGCTGGCGTGAGGCCCTCCGCAAATTTCTTTGCTGAACTCTCCCATAGTATACACTTTAACGGTATCGCCATACTTAGCATCAAAAATACCTATTGCGCCCCCCTGCTTTGCTTGCTCTGGTGTTTGCTCTTCGCAAAGGATTTCATAATCTGCCTGTATGCTCTGGTTAACCAACCTCTCCACCTCAGACAATTCCTCTGGTGTCATTTTATGGTCACAAACAAAATCAAACCTTAGTCTTTCAGAGGTAATATTACTCCCTCTTTGCTCTGCGCTTTCCCCTAACACTTTTCTTAAAGCGGAGTGTAACAAGTGCGTTGCGGTATGTAAATGTGTTGTTTTTATTTTATCTTCATCACTTTCAGCCTGCCCTACGCCACCTTTAAATATAGCCCCTGAATTACTTCGTGATTTTTCCTGATGCTCAACAAAAGCCTGCTCAAACCCTTCAATATCTATTTTAACTCCTTTTTCTTCGGCTAATTCTGAGGTCAACTCAACAGGAAAACCAAAGGTATCAAACAAATGAAAAGCGGTTTTTCCATCAATAACCTCTCCTTTTTGCTTGCCTGAAAGAATACGCGAAAACTCTTTAAGCCCACTTGCTAATGTTCGGTCAAATTTTTCTGCCTCTTTTTTTATCTCCTGCATAATCCACTCCTCTTTGTCTTTGAAGTTTGTAAACTGAGGAGCATAAAAATGTATAAAAGTTCGTGCTACTTGGGCAATTTCTCCTGTTTCAATATTTAATTTTTTAGAAACAGTTATTGCTCTACGAATCAAGCGCCTTAAAATATACCCCCTACCAACATTGCTTGGTGTGGTGGGCTGAATGTCCCCTAATAGAAAAACGGCTGCTCGTAAGTGGTCACATATAATTGCAAAAGGTATCCCATCCTCACTTTCAAAATCAAACTTTTTACCACTTAACTGCTCTAATTGTGCAATAGCATCTTGAAAACAATCATTCTGAAAAGTGCTTTTATACCCGTTCAAAACACTTATAACACGCTCCATTCCCATACCAGTATCCACATTTTGCTGGGGTAGTTGTCGCATAGGTTTCCCTACCTCGTCTACCACAAATTCCATAAATACATTGTTCCAAATTTCCACCCATTTCCCACAGTCGCAAGAAGGGTCACAATGTTCTGAACAAGCAGGCTTTTGTGTATCAAAAAATATCTCGGTATCTGGGCCACAAGGACCTACTCCGCCTCCAATTTCCCACCAGTTATCCTTTCGTGGAAAATAATAAATTCTATCCTTAGGGAATCCGCACTCCTCCCATATTTTAGCACTCACCTCATCCCTAGGAACTTCTTTATCACCAGCAAAAACGGTTACAGCCAATCGCTCTACCGGAATATCCAACCATTTGCTATCTGTTAAAAACTCCCAACTCCATTGAATAGCCTCTTCCTTAAAATAATCTCCCAAACTCCAATTACCCAACATAAAAAACAGAGTGTGATGTCGGTTATCACCCACACTATCAATATCATTTGTGCGTAAACAAGGCTGTATGCTAAACAACCTTTTTCCTTTCGGATGTTTCTCCCCCATTAAATATCGAACTAGCGGTTGCATTCCTGCCGAAGTGAACAATACAGTATTGTCCTGAGGCACCAAAGATACCCCCTCAATCTGCTTATGTTGTTTTTCCTGCCAAAAATCAACCCACATCTTCATCAATGTTTTACTCGTTAAGTTCTTCATTTTAGTTACCTATTATCCCCTTTATTAAACAGTATTTTTTACTTGAAAACTGCCCTGTCTTTTTGATGTTATCTTATTCTTTGCTTACGGTCAAGCAATTAAAACGCGCTTGATACTATCCACTCAACAAAGTTCTATCAGTCTTCTTTTTTCTCTTTATTTTTAATTTTCTTTTCCCTTTTTCTTTGTTCCTTTATCTTGCTAAGATTTATAGCATCTATATTTATTATAGGAGGCTCACGCCTTTGAATAACTTCCAACTCTACACTCTGATGCTTAATATCTGATTGCAACTGTCTTATACTTTTATCCCCCATCTTCTGTTCATCTTTGAATCTATATTTAGAATAAAATATTAGTGCTGAAATTAAAGAAAGCAAAATACCCGCTATAAGAACTATGCCTAACCACATTTTAACGCTCTCTGGCTGACTAGAATTTTCCGAACTGAACCCCATAATATCCAAAGACACCCCCACAATAACTAAGGCAATGGCATTCGCTATTTTATAAGCAAAAGTAAGGAAAGCGTTATAAGTTCCTGAGCGCTCATATCCACTCTTTTTTCGCTCCTCTCCTATAAGGTCTGCATACATACTTATAGGCAAGGAATATAGCGCACCTGTTCCGAAACCGCTTATTGCAACCGAACCCGCTAGCAACCAAAAAATCAAACTGGCATCTATGCTCACCCTTAAAAGAAATAACACCGAAATGAAAAGCACACCTAATATACTCACGCTTAACGCTACTTTTAAGGCGTTTAACTTATTCCATTTCCTGCTTAAAAAATACCAGAAGGGCTGGGAGAGGATAGCGGACACTAGCAAACATCCTAGCAAAGCGGTCACCAAACCATCTTTGATACCAAAAGTATACTTGAAGACGTGTATGCCTATACCGGTAAGAAAAGCGGCGCTAATTAAAGCAAGAGTATAACCTATTATGATAGCCCTAAAATCTCTCTTCTTTAAAATAGAGAAGAATTCAGTAAAAAGCCCTTTTTCCCCTCTTATCTTAACTGGCTGATTTTTAATTCGCTCATTCAAACGAGGGATAACTTTACGCGTTCCCCATATACTAAGCAAACAGCAAACAATACATATAGAACTAGTGCATAGGGCAATATATAAATAGTTTTGTGGATTTTCATACCCCCCGTTTGCAGACATAAACACACCAGCAAACAGAGTTGGCAAAACCATACCTATCAGAAAGAAAACAGTCTTGTAAGATTGAATACTGGTTCGCTCATTATAGTCATCACTCATTTCAGTTCCCAGTGCAATATATGGTGTGACAAAACAAGTATTACAAGTTTCCATTAAAAGCAAAGCAGTTAATAACCATACAAACTGAATAGCCACATCCATAGAGATTGGCATACACCATAAGGCTATGTTAAAAAGTGTCATCCCTATGCATCCCACTAGCATAAGTCCGTGACGGCGACCGAATTTCTTATTACGAATTTTATCGCTTAAATTGCCCACAATAGGCCCACTAAAAGCATCCCAAATAATACTTAGAGCAATAGCAATACTTACCAAAGTCCCCGGCATTCCTAAGGCAATAGAACCAAAACTAAAAATAAAATTATTCATAGTTTGTGAGACCACTCCATAGCCAGCATTCCCCACACCGTAAGAGAGTTTTGTCGCGGTATTAACATAACAAATGTCTTTTTTCATTATCACTCCGAACTGTATATTTTATTTTATTTAAGTTTAGTCTTAAAGTCAAGTCCATATGACTACTTTAATTAAAATCCTATACTTTGTATATAAATTAAAAAATTCTACAAAATATTTCTAAGGAGTTTTTATGCTTTCAAAATCTTTGCAACAGAATATTAAAAAATTAAAAGAAACCTTTCACGGCTCCGAAGATTTAGTCATCCGTGAGTTTGTATCTTTTGGAAAAGTTCCATCCGCAATAGCGTATATAGATGGCAGTGTAGATAAGCAATTCCTAATAACAGGTATTGTTGCCCCCTTACAACAATACAAGAAAACAGGTGATGAGCCCATAGCAGATTTTTCAGCCAAGCGTATAATATCCTTTGCGCAAGTGAAGGTAGAACCAGATATCCCCTCTATATTATCCGACCTTACTAGCGGTTTTTGCATTGTCTTATTTGATAAAAGCAGTTCTGCGGTTTCTGTGGACAGCACGCGTTGGACTATCCGCCTACCAAACGAACCTCCTACCAGTGCCGTAATTATGGGGCCGCGTGAAGGTTTTGTGGAAGATTTAACAACAAATGTTTCCCTACTTAGAAAAAGACTTAAAACACCCCAAGCCGTTTTTGAAAAATTTGAAATAGGTAAATACACTAAAACAGAGGTGCGGATATGCTACATACACGGAATTGTTGACCCTCAAATAGTAACAAAAATTAAAGAAAAATTAAAGAAAATAGATATTGATGGAATAGTGGATTCCAGTTATCTTCGTTCTTTTTTAGAAGAGCGTAAACACTCTCTTTTTCGTGAGGTGGGAGCAGCAGAAAAAGCAGATATAATTACTGCAAAAGTTTTGGAAGGTAGAGTAGCCATTTTAGTGGATGGCTCTCCTGCCGTCCTTACCCTACCCTTTCTTTTTATTGAGGATTTTCAAAGTAGCAACGACTATTACTCCGCCCCTTTGAGGGCAACTTTTCTGCGTTGGATTCGTTTGTTGAGTGCTATTATCGCAGTAATTTTACCCGGATGTTATGTAGCCGTTATGCTTTATCACTATAAACTCATACCTATAAAATTACTAATCAGCATAGCCAACAACATACAGGGCATACCTTTTTCCCCTTTTTTGGAAATAATTTTCATAATATTTCTCTTTGAAGTGCTATATGAAGCAAGTTTGCGTATGCCACGATATTTAGGTTTGGCTCTTTCCGTTGTAGGTGCTTTAATTTTAGGTGAAACTGCGATAAAAGCAGGGTTAGTCAGCCCTCCCGCAGTTATGATTGTTGCACTTACAGGAGTTATGAGTTACACCATTCCAAGCCAGACCTCACAAATATCCTGTCTGTGGACAATTTTCACCATTTTAGGCGGAGTGCTGGGCTTTTACGGAATCATTATAGGAAGTCTATTCTTACTGGGCTACCTAGCCAGTATGCAAAACTATGGCGCGCCCTACCTTGCTCCCATAGGCCCGTATATTAAAGATGACCAAAAAGATGCTCTATTTAAAAAACCTATTGGAGAAATGACTACCCGACCAAAAAGTTTTCCTAATGCAAAAAAGAGGAGATTGAAAAAATGAAGGTTTTATCCACTAGACAATTCATTTTTCTTTCTGTTTTCATATTTGTTAGCACTAAGGTTCTGACTCTTCAACCTTTTGTTTTTGAATATGCTGGTAAAGATGCTATATGGAGTATTTTTTCAGGAACGATTATAGACTTTATTATACTTTTTGCAGTTCTTTTTATAATTAAAAAGTATGAAAACCTTACCTTAGTTCAATTTTTAGAAAAATTTTTTGGGAAAATAATAACTAAAATATTACTTTGTTTGTTGTTTCTTTTTATTTTATTAAAGACAGTATTTTTATATCAGGAAACGCACTCCCTTTTCACTCAAATTTTATACGAAGACTTTTCTATAATTCCATATATAGTCCCCGCCTTTTTTGTCACTGGATATCTTGCGATAAAAGGAATAGACACCATAGCACGCTCTATGGAAATTTTAGGTTTTTTCGTTCTGTTCGGCGTTTTAGTTTGCGCAGGAACCGCTTTGGGCGGATTCGAAACAGGGGGACAAAATATTTTGCCTTTTTTTGAAAATGGTATAGGCCCCTGCTTTGATGGACTTTGGGGGCAAATCTTTTATCGTGGAAATATGCTTATCTTACTCTGCTTTATGGGTAGGATAAAATTTAATAAAAAATTCAGCCTAAAAGTTATCGGGTTCAACGCTCTCTTTGCTTCTATAATCCTTGCCATAACTTTGCTTTTTTATATGATATACGGTCAATCTGCAAGGTATGTTGAGTTTGCGTTGGCAGATTTGCCTCAATATGACCCTTTCGTTTCGGACTTAGGGCGTTTCAACTGGCTAAGTGTAGTGGTTTGCACTATCGCCTTATTCCTAACTAGCAGTGCTTTACTTTATTGTATGGGATTGTTGGGAAGGTGGGTTTTGGGGCTAAAACGCTCCATCATTCCAGTCGGCATCGTAGTGTCCTTATTAGCACTGCTTGGTTTTGTTCATCAATTTAGTTTAATTATGATGAGAGAAAGAATTGTTCAAGAGTGGCGGTGGATAATATTTATAGTAGGGCTTTTATTCTTTTTAATATGCCTTGGCGTTATAATATTTGGGAGGTTTAAAAAATGGAAAAAGCAATAAAGTTTCGCATAGTCGCTTGGTGTATAGTCCTATTTTTACTCATTTTTTTACCTAACGCTCTAAACACTCCTAGCCAAATACAAGTTACTGCTCTGGTTTCAGGCATAGGTTTAGATTGGTCTGAAAAAGGCATTGAGGTGTCCGCTCAAATTATTATTCCTCAACAAAGTTCCAGTTACGCCCCGCAAAATATTGTAGTATGCGGAGAGGGTGAGTGTATAGCCGAGGCTATTCAGGATGTGGAGTCTAAGGTAGGTCAAAGATTAGGATTAGCACATTGTTATATAATCATTTTAGGTGACCGACTATGCTCGGAAGATATCCCTAATAAACTGGACTTTTTAATGAGAAGTAATCTTATGGGTAACAACTCTGCTATTGTTCATACCACAGGAGAGGCGAAAGAACTTTTGCAAGCAAGTTCACAACTAAGCGAAGGAGATGTTAACAACTTACAAAAGATAAGTAAGTTCAACCACGAAAATAGCCATACTACAAATATAAGTTTAATTGAACTATTCAACCAATATATGTCCCCAAGCCCTTTTTCCTTGATGAGTTCCATAGATGTGGAAAAACAGCCAAGTGAAGAAAGCGGTGGTTCAGATGATTCGCAAAGCACATCACCCTCAGGGGATGAGGAGCAGGGTGGGGAATCCACACAATCTTCCTTAGGACAAAAAGCGGACACCTCTTCTTCTAATGTCATAAAAAATGAAGGTTCAGCAATAGTGTTTAAGAAGGGCAGGAAATTGACTGCATTAACCAAAGAGCAAGTGGCAAAAATTAACTGGATATGCCCAAAAAGCAAGCGCGGAATAATTATAGTGAACAATTTCTCCAACAACGAACTGACCGATGTTTCCCTAACTCTTTCACAAAGTAGAAAAATTGTTACTTTTAGCCCTAAAATAGTTAATAATGTCCCTATTTTAAATGCTCATATAATTTTAGAAACATATATAGACTCTATCCGCAGTGAACAGGGTGTTTTACATACCAGTCACGAAAACTACTATAACACATCTCTTGTTGATGATGTAGCAAAAATAATAAAACGCGATATAGCGGAGGCAATGGAATCTGCCAAGCAAGATAATTATGATGTGTTTGATATATACAACATCTTCAACGCGCATCTTTCTAGTCAGTGGAAAAGTTTCTTATCCACCTTAGATGACCCAGAAGATTATATGCAAAAATTAGAAGTCAGCATAGAACTAACTCTCCTAAACAGAGAATAAATTTTAATATTCTGTCTTATCTTCTAAATTTTTATGAATATTTATATGGTTAAAAAATTTGAATTTACAATCTTTTTTCGTATATTTTAGAAATTTCCGCCAAACTTTTCCCCTCTGAGGATGAGCGGATAAACTGCCCCATATCAAAATCCTCTTTACTACTTAAAGCATAGGAATTATCTGTATAACTAGTAGGCAAAATGTAACAAGGCATCTGTGCTAAAAACAACTGCTTATCAACTTCAATATGACAGTTGCAAAGGTCATCAATCTGATAAATCAACCTATTTTCCTCTTCACTTCTGCCAAAACTTATACAGCCGATTAAGGTTATACTTCCCTTTTCGGTATTTCTACCAACTGCCATCAATTTCTTTAAAGCAATAATAGCATTGATATCAAAAATGCACTCGTGCTCATTTGAAGATTTTGGCAAGCAGTAGTTATATGCCCGCACCACAGCCAACAAGTCATCCACCACCAAAGCAACATCCTTGCCTTCCTCACACAATCTTTTCGCTCGTGCAATGGCTAAATCTATAAGATACATCTGCCTGAAAGGAATCATATCAAAAGAGGAAAAACCATACTCTACTTTACTTCCACTGAAATCCAACTTGTCCTCTGGTCTTTTATCTAAGGCAACAAAGATAGTGTGAATATCCTCTGAACTCAATCCAAAAGCCAACGCTTTTAACAGTTTAGTTTTTCCGCTACCTTTTTCCCCTTTCACTAAAACTCGTTGCCCCTTACCTATGGGTGCAAGATATTTAGTGAATTGCAATTCTTTATTTTTCCACAAAGGGATAACATCCACTGAGGAAGAAATATTTAAATCATTAAAACTCAACCTTTCGGCTTTTTTAGGCTCTTTACCATTTAGTTTTTGCACTTTATTTATCATTAAAGTATTTTCGCATTCAGCATAATTACCTAAAATGTAATCACCTGTTTTTAGATTAAAATACTCCACCAATTTAGGAGTAACAACGGCTACTGAACCGCCTATCAAATCAAGAATCCCGCCTATATGCAAAGTTCCCCAACCATTCGGTTCAATAAATAAAACGCCTTCCAAAGTTGGACAGTCCTTTAAAAGTTCAGGGTTGTATTTGAGTTCCACTGAGTCCTGACACACCTTTAATCCTGAACCAAACTCTTTGACACTATTCCCTGTATCCAACCACGCGCCTTTTTCCCACGAAGAGTTAAATAAGTTCACATTTTCTTTATCTATTTCTTGCTTTTTCCAAGCACTCTGATATCCTATAAAATTTTTCGGCGGTCTTCCTTTTTTATTCTTTGCAACAAAAGGCTCAATCTCACCTCTTACTACCTGCAAAATTTTCTGTATTAAATCATCCTTTTTATATGTTGTAGGAAGATGCACTCCTACATTTCGGGCAATCTCCCGTAACTGAAAAATTCCAAACTCGTTTAATTTTGATTCGGTATATAGATTGTTGCTATGCTTCATATCTCTTCCTCAATAGATTATTTTAAAATAATCTTAACATAATTTTTTAAAAAAGTAAACAAAAAAACACAAAGTCTAATGACTTTGTGTTACGCAAGCACCTTGATATTAAAACTCATAAGCGCTTACAATACTATCTTACGCATAAAAGTAAAAATTATTCATATTTTTACATTTAATTACTTTTTTGCGTATCTCACTGCTTGCTTGATAATTACTTATTTTAAATTATTTGATATCTTAATTGCCTGCTGTCTTTATTCCTTATTTTAAATTATTTGCTGTCTTAATTACCTGCTGTCTT
>CAYJAI010000003.1:29172-36345 GCA_964368395.1 uncultured Christensenella sp.
TGCTGTCTTAATTACCTGCTGTCTTTATTACCTGCTGTCCTTACTACTTGTTTTAAATTATTTGCTTTATTTATTCTTGTTATATTTTACATAAGCAATGCGCCATCATCGGTAAGTATGACTTTCATCACCTTTAAATCTGCACCGGTATGCGCATCTATATAGACATAGTAGACACTGTCACCCTTTAAGCATTTAAACTCCCACGCAAGATTTTCGCCCACATATTCACTAGGAATTACAGTCAATCGAACACTCAAAACATCTAAGTATGCATCCAAATTAGCCTGTGCATCCTGCTTGCTAATTGTTGCTGTTAAGTTTGCTCTTTGGGTATGGTTGAACGCCCAACTTCGCGCCTCCCAACCTATTACTGCACCATCCTCTCGTGATACCTTTACTTTTATCATATCTGGGTATATTACAACGCCATCTTTTACATAAGTTAAGTTACAGTAAACAAAGCCTTCACAGTCTGTGCTCCATACTGCCTTCACCTCTTTTATCCCTAAATTTTTAGCAAATTCTTCTGCCATCAACTCACATTCAGGCAGTGTCTTATTATCCGCACCCGCTTCAATGTCACTTCCTAGCTGCAATAGCATACCGCCCTTTTTAGTCACCTGCCCATAAGCAGTTTGATTATCTTTCTTTAAGTCAAAGTTCCAAGTTTCAAAATCGCCCTTAGTTTCTCCTGAACTAGATATATCCCAACCTTCAAACCATTTTTCCATATTCAGTTCGGCTTGTGCTTGACTTACCTCAACTTCGGATAGTCCTTTTATTTCTTTATTGTTCAGAGAATCGCTGAAAGGTCCATCATAAATTAAAGTTGGATACTCAATGTTATCATTATCAAACTTACCCCACTCCTCAGTAAAATTGTTGATGCTTAAATTTGGGTCTCTAATGTTATCCACAATACTATAACCACCATTTATAAGAGTGGCTAAGCGGTTAAGTTCATATTTTATCTCAATACTGCTTTCATACAGCCCATCTATTTGAGAAGATTCATCTAAGGTTATATTTTTACCTGCAACAATTTTCTGGTGTAAAGTAACACAATATCCACCTAATTGATTTACAAACTTAGTAGTTTCATTTATAGAATTGTGCTCCAAAGGTAAACTTGTAAGGCTGTTCTGAGCACTTTCGCACAAGGCTATAATTTCAGTTAAATACTCATCCTGCTTAGTCTGAGATTTAGTCACCAAAAGTTTACTTAAATTAGTTTCAATGTTATTAACAGAATCTGTTAAATTATAAAAATTATTTTTATATGTATAGTTTAGTTGTTGTTTATATCCCTCTATGGTAGCAGCCGAAGTTCCCCACACTATTCCTAGCGCAGCAAGGACTGTGGCCGTTATTATAGAGAAAACTAAAATAACTATTGTAAATTTATTCATCATACCTCCTATATGGCAAAATTATGCCTTCCTATTTTCACAACTATTGTCCTTGTCCAAATCCACGAACTTGTAGCCGTTGATGGGTTATAATAATATATTGAACCATAAGAAGGATCCCATCCGTTCAAGGCATCTCGTGCTGCGTTATAAGCAGTTTGATTAGGCTCTAAGTTCATCTGCCCATCCAAAACTGCGGTAAAAGCATACGGCTGGTAGATAACTCCGGATATGGTGTTCGGAAACTTAGGGCTGGCTACGCGGTTCAAAATTACCGCTCCGATTGCAACCTGCCCCACATAGGGCTCCCCTCTCGCTTCTGCGTGAATACACTTTGCCAACAAATATAAGTCACTACTGGTTTGTGAAGTTAAACTCATACCTAAGGCTGCTGCGGTCTTTCTTCCCACTATGCCATCTACCACCAGCCCATTTTTCTTTTGAAAACTTCTAACTGCGGAATTTGTCTTAGGACCGAATATACCGTCTACCCAACCGGTATAATATCCCCAATTTTTCAGTTTTGTCTGCACTGTTCTTATCTGTGAATTTGTAAGTGCTGCTTCTACACTGATTTCACTTTGGGGCGTGCTAACAGTAGCCCACCCCACTATGCCCACACCTAAAAAAGCGACACAGCAAACAGTTATGTATACCATTTTTGTCCAATTTCTCATTTTCCACCTCTACATTAAAACTGCTAATATGTTGCTCAACTTTTTTAATTTTATTTAAAATTTTTCATTTTATTTAAAAAAATTACTAATAATTTCAATTAACTTAGATTTATATACCAAGTTGTCCGAATTGTCTGAATAGTTCACAAAACACATAGGCGGATATGCTACGCACCACCAATTATCCCCTTCCCCTAAACCTAACTTTAAAATTAAAGCATCATATCTCCCACTTTCTAAGGTCAAAACATCATAAGTACGTGTAGGGAAAAACTCACTATGAAGATTCGCCTCACTAGTATAACCAAACCCATTTTCACTCAATACACTATTTGCAGTCTGCGTGATTAAAGGTAAGTTTTCATTTACAATAATCATAGCCCGCTCCTTTGTTTCAGCCTCACTCAACAAAGGCGCAAGGACTTTTACCAACTCATCCTTAATTTGATACTTTATATTCTGGTCTTGCACAGAGTTACTATTTGCACGAATATGTATTCTCAAAAAGTCACTCGCATCCAACTTTGAAGAGGTGGACACTGGAAAAAAGATTATCCCCCCTAAAAGAGCAAATGCCAAAACCATTACCAACAAAACACTTTTAGATACCTTCATACACCCACCTCTGAGTATAATTATCTACTCTTTTTTATATTTTAAACTCTTAAAATAAGGTGGTGCTCTTGATAGACAAAATCTTCTATATAGTGCGAAAATAACTCAACTTATTGCGTTACTTTGCTAGCCTTGATTATTAAAATCATAAGTGAACTTTGTTTTCATACTATATATGAGATTGAACTCTGCAAATGAAATAGAACAGAATATAAATACCATAGAAAAGAAAAAAGGCTTGATTTTGAACCACCACCTTTTGCTCCCTTGTTTCCTTTGCTTAAAGCGCTCTTACAGTTAGTGTTTTTGGCGTTACCCACCCTTTGCTTAATATCTTAGAGTATGTGCATACTATGCGTTTGAGATTTGATTTCAATTAAAAAAGTGCCCTAAACAATAGGACACTTTGGGAAAAAATAACTATATTTTAGTCTTCAATTTTTCATAATATTCTTTTGTTCCGCTTTGGTTAGTTTTAAAAAACAATCGTCTTTTAGTCTTCAATTTTTTGTTGGCGATAAACTATTATTTGTGTAGGTTTAGTTATGGGAAAGGTAAGATTTGGATTTTGTTGCATTAAAATATCTGGATTGACTTGTAAGTTTTTCGCAACCTCCCAATCATCTTTGGCTTGCTCTATCACATACATTCCCATACTGGTTTCGGAGGATTTCACCTTCTCACCTAGTGTAACTCCGCTCAAAACAGCCTCGTTTTCATTTCGGACAACAGAAAGACAAATAATAATATCTGTTAAAACATCAATCTCTTTGGATTTTTTATTACGGGCATCAGTTTCCCGAACAACTACTTTTGCGAATACTTGGTCATCTGGCTTAACTCCATTCAATCGGACCGAACTTTCAAAAGGCATCTCAACCTGTATAGCCTGAGTAGTGCGCATTTCATCATCCAACAAATATACAATGTTTACATAGACTGTTCCTTGAACCACTACTTCTTCATCCACAATTTGCGTGCTATTCACAACACCTAGCCCAGAGGAGGTCGCAACCACCTTGTCTATGCGCACATCATCCTCGCTAAGCACTACATTTCCATCCACTTTATCTGTTATGTTTTTATTATAAAGAATCTTCTGCTGAACAAAACTTTGAAAATCTAAATTCATTTCTTTATGTGAGCAAAAGGCATCTACCACACTATCCAAAGTATTGTTGCTCTCTACAAATATATTAGCATTAAATTTATTTTTCAAGAGTATAACACCCTTTGAACTGCTTAACTCACCTTGAACTTCAAACTCATTATTATAGGTATCCAAAGAAGCGGTAGCAATGTGCTCTGAGGTTACACCAGTGCATAATATTTCCTGATGAAATTCGGTAGAATAAAGTTGATTCTTTAATTTCGGATTTTCATCCTTGGTCAAATATACTAGATTAGTAACAATTTCACCATTTAAAGTTACTAAATCATTTGAGGTAGTAACCTCTTTTAAAACTCCATAACTTTCGGTCAATAAAACTTTGGATATAGAGTTGGGGGAATCAATATCTGTGGTTAACTCAAAACTTTCACTTTTAGCACTAGATAAAGAAGTGTATTGGGCAACCCCTACTTTTTGATTAGCCTTTGGCAAACTGCTAACATAATTGACCTTTTGCTTTTCGGTCATAGAAACATCTACTCCGATTAAACTTACGAAGTTCACCGAATTATCACTTACGGCTAGACTATCTGTGCCTAGATTCCGCACACTAGCAAAGAGTTGACTATCTGCGGACAGACCACTCGAAGTGTAGGTGGCTAAAAAAGTGCCCGTGCCCGTTAACGAAGTTATTACCCCGCTCTCTGTTGCCACTAGCGCGGTAGCAAATACGCCACCTTCCAAAGAAGCACTGCCCGCATTTGCCGTTACATTAGTAATATAAGGCATAGCACGCGTGAACAAAACCTTGTCTATTTTTTCCCCGTTAGAAGTCAGTGTAATAGCACTTTGCGTTTTCACTGCCTCCAACTTTTTGTTATACTTTATCTCAAATTCATTTATTTGTGGTTCAAAAGCCATTTTTCCCCTCCCTGAGAATATTGGTATATTCTATGGGGAAGGTTTTTTAAATATGACAAACTTTCTAAAAGTTTTTTATTTTTTTACAGCAATTTGGACATCACCGCACAAAATATCACTATATGAACAGGACATCTTTTCCGTTTTAGTAGCATTGTCCAGCCGAACAACAAACACATTATGGTAAGCATCTTCTATAACGCCACTATAATGGGATATTTTTTTCCGCCCGTGGTTTACCTGCATTTCAACACCTTGCCCTTTTAAGGCTAAAATCCTATTTTTCACTTCGTTTAAATCGGTAGTAGGTTCTCGCATATTTTACCTCGCTTTCACTAATTCTTGCCCTTTACTTATACTTATATACAAAAAAGAGACACTATAAATTTAGTATCTCTTTCTCGAAAAAATAACCCTATTTAACTAATTTCTTCATTTTTAGCACTATATTGTCTATATTTATACCGAATACATCGGCCACCTCAGCACCTGAACCACTTTCTCCAAAAAGATTTATTCCTATAACAAATCCCTCATCACCGGCTAACTGTCCCCAGCCCTTAGTAACTCCGGCCTCTACTATTACCCTTTTTTTAATTTTCTCAGGAAGCACTGCGTTCTGATATTTTTTATCTTGCTTCAAAAATAAGTCAGGGCAAGGCATACTCACCACTCGCACATCTATGTTTGATTCCCAAAGCGCTTTTTGAGCCTGGACACACTGCCAAACTTCACTACCGCTTGCCAACAGTATACCATCTACTTTTTGACGCTCCGCAGAAAGAACATATCCCCCCATACCAACTTCTTCTTTTTTAGCACCCTCCAATAAAGGCAGTTTTTGACGGCTTAATATAAGACAAACTGGATGCTCACTTTCTACTGCAATCTTATATCCGGCTATGGTTTCGTTTGCATCTGCTGGTCTGAACACTGTAAGGTTAGGAATCAATCTTAAACTTTCAATTTGCTCAACGGGCTGATGGCTTGGACCATCCTCACCTACCCAAACGCTATCGTGGCTTAAAATATACCAAACAGGCAACTCCATCAAGGCACTTTGCCGTATCCCATAACGCATATAATCACTGAAAATAGCAAAGGTAGAAGCAAAAGTTTGTAAGCCCGTATGCAAGGCTATCCCGTTTGCCATTGCAGACATACTATGCTCACGCACCCCAAAAGGCACATTGCTTCCCAAAGGATTTTTGTAGCCAAAAACACCTCCTTCCTGAATGAAGGCCTTGGTGGAATCCGAAACATCCGCGCTACCGCCTAAGAAATTGTTTTGAGATTTAGCAAGTGCGTTTAAAACTATACCACTTGCATCTCGTGTTGACATAGACTGAGTAAACTGAACTTTTTTAAGGGCTTTGAGAAAAACTTTTTTATCCCCTGAAAATAGTTCTTTATAAATTTTCGGAAATTCTTGTTTATATCTCTGCGCCAAATCACACCAGTTTTTATACGCTTTTTGATGTTTTTTGCTCGCAAGTTTCATATATTCCAAAACATCTGCATCCACCTCAAAAGGCTGAGTGGAAAGTCCCCATTGTTGAGAGATTTCCGCCACCTCTGATTTACTGAAAGGTTTTCCGTGGCATTTCGCCGAACCTGCTAAACTACTTCCGTGCCCTATAATTGTCTTACAAATTATAATTGTAGGTTTTGTTTTACTCTGTTTTGCCCGCGCTATCGCTCGCTCTATGCTTCGGTAGTCCTCTCCTTTTTTTACCGTTATCACATTCCAGCCCGCTGCCTTAAACCTCATTTCAGTATCTTCGGTATTAACCATAGAAAGTTTATCTGTCATAGTGATGTCATTGCTGTCGTATAAAGCAATCAATTTATTCAACTTAAAAGTTCCTGCTAAACTACTCGCCTCGTAACTTATTCCTTCCATCAAATCACCATCACTACACACAATAAAAGTATAGTGGTCACAAATCTCACTACTTTTGCGGTTGTATTTAGCACCAATATGAGCCTCAGCCAAAGCCATTCCTACCGCGGTAGCGAACCCTTGCCCCAAAGCACCAGTAGAAGAATCCACGCCATCTGTTACATTAACTTCGGGATGCCCGGGAGTTCTCGAACCCAGTTGCCTAAATTCCTCTAAATCTTCTTTTTGCACATTATAACCAAAAAGATGCAAGGTAGAATACAGCACACTACTACCGTGGCCACAAGACAGAACTACCCTATCACGGTTAAACCAACTTGAATCTTGCGGATTAAAAGTAGCCCCCTTATTATATAAAGCGAAAAGCATAGGAGCAATACCTAAGGCTATGCCCGGATGACCTGAATTTGCTTCGGCTATCTGATCTAAGGATAATTTACGAATGGTGTTTACCACTTTTTGTTCAATACTCATTTATTCCCTTTTAAAAAATTATTTAATTTGCAAAAATAACTCTATTTATTTTTACATATC
>CAYJAI010000004.1:0-33060 GCA_964368395.1 uncultured Christensenella sp.
ATTTAATGTTGAGGATAGGGGGTAAATTGAATTTTTTATTTAATGATGTTGATTTTATTTGCTAAATTTTTTTTCATTTGATATACTAATCGAGTAAGGAGAGTGTGTGTGCGTAAACTAGGAATTGATTTTGGCGATGCTAGAATAGGTTTAGCAATAAGTGACCCCATAGGCTTTTTTGCGACAGGTTTAGAAACTTATCATCGTAAGAATCTCAAAAGTGACCTACAATATATAAGTGACCTTATAAAAGCAAGAGAGGTGGATACTATTGTTGTAGGATTACCTATAAATATGGATGGAACTATGGGAATCCGTGTGGACAAAACTAAGGAATTTTGTGCAGAGTTGTCCAAGTTAATTGATGTAAAAATTGAATACTCTGATGAACGCCTAACCACGGTTGCAGCCGAAAAAATGCTTATAGAATCAAATGTTCGAAGGGAAGAGCGGAAAAAATTAGTTGATAAAGTAGCCGCTACTTTGATTTTACAGAACTATTTAGACAGAAAATAATTTAAGGAGATATATAAATGAAAGAAAATGAAAACTCTATTGATAAGTTGTTAGATGTAGATAACAGCGAGAGTATTATTTTGTATGATGAGAAAGATAATGGCATAGAATTTGAGCAAATTGCTCTGATACCATATCAGGATAAATTGTATGCTATGCTTAAACCGGTAGAAAAAATGGATGGAGTTGCGGATGATGAGGCAGTTATCTTTGAATTTGAAGAAGATGAGCAAGACAAGTCTCAGTTTCTAAAAGTTGTTAATGATGACCGCGTTATTGATAGTGTTTTTGCTATTTATTTGGATTTGTTAAAGCAAGAGGACTCAACGCCTACACAAGAAAGCAAAAGTAAAAAGCCGTCCGAAAAGGCGACTAGTTCAACTAGCAAAGATAAGAAAGCGCCAGCAAAGTCTACCACAAAAGCAAAGGGGACAACCTCAGCAAAGTCTACCACAAAAGCAAAGGGGGCAACCTCAGCAAAAACTTCTGCCTCGAAAACTTCTGCAAGTTCAGGCGAAACGAAAACGAAAAGTAAAAAATAATTTCAAATATCATATAGTATAGTAATTTTTTTTAGTCAAGTGGGGGAGGTGTATAGCCTCTCACTTTTTGGTTGTAGGAATTATTTAGGCAAGCATCCAATTAATTGAATAGAACTAAGTGCGAAACAATATCTAACTAATGGTAAAGGGTATCTACCTAACTATAAAACAACATCTAACTAATGGCGAAAATATCTACCTAACTATAAAATAATATCTAACTAAGTGCGAAACAGCATCTAACCAAGTGCGAAACAATATCTAACTAATGGTAAAAAATATCTACCTAACTATAAAATAATATCTAACTAAGTGCGAAAATATAGCCTAAATTCCTTCTGAAACATCAAGAAAAAGGAAATAGGAAAGGGTTTTAATAGAACAGTTTAGGAAGAAAAGTCCTTTATATTTGAACTTATAGCCTAAACCGCCCTATTTTTAAGGTTTTCTTTTAAAAGTTGTATTTTAGTGTTGCAATTTCTTTTAAAAAATGATACAATTCATTTATTGAAATACACACTGTTGGTTATTTGAGTGTAGGTGCCTGTTTGTCAGGTTGCACAAGGAGTTTTAACATCAGCAGGAGGATTAAAACAAAATAAAGTTAAGGAGAAAAATATGTCAATAATTTCAATAAAACAATTGCTCGAAGCAGGGGTTCAGTTTGGTCACCCTACCAGACAATGGAGTCCAAAAATGGAGCAATACATTTTTGTCGCTCGTAACGACACACACATAATAGATTTGGAGAAAACAGTAGTTTTAGCAGAAAAGGCTTATAACTATGTTTGTGAAGTGGTTAAGCAGGGTAAAAATGTTCTTTTTGTAGGAACTAAGAAGCAAGCAAGTGAGGCGATAAAAGAAGAGGCTGAACGGTGTGGTATGTTCTATGTGAACACGCGTTGGTTGGGTGGAACTCTTACCAATTTTAAAACTATTCGTAATCGAGTTGAGCGTTTGAATAAGTTAACGCAAATGGAAAAAACGGGAGAATTTGAATTTTTCCCTAAGAAAGAAGTTATACAACTGCGTGCGGAAAAAGATAAACTTCAACGTAATTTAGGCGGTATAAAGGATATGACTTCTTTACCGGGTTTGTTGTTTATAGTGGACTTAAAGAAAGAGCATATAGCCATAAAAGAGGCGCGCAAATTAGGTATCCCTATTGTGGGATTAGTAGACACAAACTGTGACCCGGATGAAGTAGATGTTGTTATACCGGGTAATGATGATGCAATCCGTTCAGTAAAGCTGATTTCAGAATTGATTGCTAATGCTGTTATTGAAGCAAAAACAGGTGAAAGTGTTGCTGTTGCTGAGGAAGCAGGTACAAGTTTAGATAATAAAGACCAGCAAGCGAGTGGGGAAGAGCAACCGAAAGAAACTAAAAGAGTTTTTAAACAGCAAGAAAAACCGGTTGTAGAAGAATAAATAAAAAGGAGAATTTTTAAGATGGCAATTTCAACAAAGGATATTAGTGAGTTAAGACAACGCACACAAGCGGGAATGTTAGATTGTAAAAACGCCTTAGAAGCGACAAACGGCGATATGGAGAAAGCAGTTGAGTGGCTAAGAGAAAAAGGAATGGCATCTGCTGCGAAAAAGGAAGGGCGTATTGCTGCCGAGGGAAAAGTTGATGCATACATTCATATGGGCGGAAAAATAGGCGCTTTGGTAGAAGTTAACTGTGAAACAGATTTTGTTTCCAAAAGTGAGGCTTTTGGAGAGTTTGTTCATAATATAGCCCTACAAATTGTAGCCAGCAAACCATTATTTATATCTGAGGCAGATGTAGACCAAAATTCTTTGGATGCAGAGCGAAAGGTGTTTGCTGCTCAGGTTCAGGGTGAAGGAAAGCCTGCTCAGGTTGCTGAGAAAATTGTTGAGGGGAAAATAAAGAAATATTTGCAAGAGGTTTGTTTATTAAACCAAGCATATTTCAGAGATACCTCTAAAACCATAGATGAGTATCTGAGAGAAACGGTAGGAGTTATCGGTGAGAAAATAACTATCCGTAGGTTTGTTCGATATGAAATGGGAGAAGGCTTACAGAAGAAAGAAGAGAATTTTGCTGATGAAATTCAAAAGCAAATAGATAAACAAAAACAAGCATAACAAGAAAGCATAAAAAACGCCTATTTTTATAGGTGTTTTTTATTTGCTAAAAAGAGCATTTTATTGTAAAATGTTATTATTACAAAGAGAGGTGAAAAAATGTTTGTAGATCAAGAGGATAAAGCGTTATACGAAAACTTAAAAACTCTTTTAGAAAAAAGTTATAGCCATTTTCTATCCGAGTTAGGTTCGGTGCGTGTTGGGCGTGCCAATCCACGATTGCTGGATAAAATTATGGTGGACTATTATGGAACTTTGACACCGTTAAACAAAATGGCTAATATTTCAGCGCCTGACCCTAGAACACTTGCTATAAGTTTGTGGGATTCAAGTATGCTGAGGGATGTTTTAAAGGCTATTCAAACTAGCAATTTAGGTTTTAACCCTAGTGATGATGGTAAAATAATTAGATTACACGTTCCTGCTCCGACTGAGGAAAGGAGAGTTGAACTAGTTAGAATGGTGCGAAAATTTGCTGAGGATTGTCGTATCAATATGCGTAATGCTCGTAGGGAAGTTTTGGATATGTTTAAGAGTTTAAAGAAACAGTCTAAGATTACTGAGGATGATTTATCTGTTGCTGAGAAAGAAGTGCAGAGAATTTTGAACACTTATACTGAAAATGTTGATTCTGCTTTAATTCAGAAAGAAAAGGAAATAATGGAAGTCTAGAAAAGACATTTTAGTTAAAATTTTGTTTAAAAATTGATTTTTCGTATATCATAAAGTTTAGATTGTGCGTATAATAAGTAAAAGAGGGATATAGTGGCAGGCAAAACAAAAATATATCACAAATTAGATTTATCTCGTTTACCTCAGCATATTGCAATAATTATGGACGGAAATGGGCGATGGGCTACTAAGCGTGGTTTACCGCGCAATTTAGGGCACAAAGCTGGATGCGAGAATATAAAGCGGATAACTCAAAACATCTATGACTTAGGGATACGAATGGTAACCTTTTTTGCTTTCAGCACTGAAAATTGGAAACGCCCAAAAAAAGAAATTGATAATATTTTTGATTTAATTCGTGAATATATAAACGAAAACACAGATGATTTTGTTGAGAAGGGTGTTAGAGTGGTGTTTTGCGGTGATATGCAAAAACTGCCTAAGGATTTGGTAGAAAGTTCGGAAAAAGTTATGAAAAAAACCAAAAATGGTGATAAATTCATAGTTCAATTTGCGGTCAACTATGGTGGGCGGGATGATATTTTGCGTGCAGTAAACAAGGCGATTAAAAAAGGGAAAGAGGTCGGCGAAAAGCAGTTTGAGAATATGCTGGATACTAAGGGATTTCCTGACCCGGATTTTGTGATTAGAACTAGCGGTGAAATTCGCATTTCAAACTTTATGCTTTATCAAATGGCTTACAGTGAGTTTTATTTCACTAAGACTTATTGGCCCAGTTTTTCGAACAAAGAACTTCAAAAAGCATTAAAAGATTTTCAAGACCGAAAGCGTAGGTTCGGCAACTTATAAAAATAACAAAAGAGGTTTTTATGGAGAATAAAAATATAAATACTCCCGCTAATATGGGAAAAAGGACTTTATCTAGTTTAATAATTCTGGTTGTTTTACTTGCCTTTTTTCTTTTAAGACAAATTTCAGAAACCACCGTTTTTTTGTTTGATATTTTCATTGGTTTTCTGATGATAATAGGAACTTTTGAGGTGGAAAACTTATTGCGTAAAATGGACAGGCCCACATATACCATAGGATTAGGCTTGTTTCCCGTTCTATGTTTCGTTCTGCTAATCATCAGCGTTCTATATCAAATAGGCTTTGTATACTACCTTTTGATGAATTTAGGAGGCTTGCTGTTAACCTTTTTATTGTGCTTTATTTTTGGAATATCTTTCAAGAAACAAAGTTTAAAACAGATGTATTTGGATGGTTTTGAGGGGGAGTATACCCGATATGTTACACACAAAAGTGCGAATACTTTGCTGGGTTGTATTTACCCGACATTTATGCTGTCTTTCCTATTTTTGATTAACCACTTTTCCGCTTTTAGTATGAATGCTTTCAGTGCAGATGTTGGATTTTTAGGTTTGGTTTTACTTTTTGTAACCACTATGTTTGCGGATACTTGTGCCTTGTTTTTCGGACGACTTATTAAAAGTAAAAAAATAAGTCTTAAAAAATTAGGCCCGGGAAAAAGTTGGAGTGGTCTAGTTGGCGGAATTTTAGGGGCTATCTTGGGTGCGATTTTGGTTTATATCATTTTTGCAAATATGGGATACGCAAGCCTTTTCGCTGAATATGGAGTTGGTTTCTGGGCGTTTATTATAGGCGGATTGTTCTGTGGAATCTTCAATATGGGTGGAGATATCGTTTCATCCTACTTGAAACGCCGTGCAGGAGTAAAGGATTTTAGTGATTTTATACCCGGTCAAGGTGGCATTATGGACCGTATAAACGGTTTGGTTTTTAATGGTATGTTTGTCTTCTTATTTCTTATCATTTTGTTCTTAGCGTAACAATTCGGACAAGTAGAGATTTTTACAATTTCATTTGAGCGATTTGCTTAATAACTTAGATTGTGAATAACTAGATTTTTGATATTCTAAAATGCTCACTAACTTTTAAGTTTGCTAAGACTGATTTAAGAAAATATTTAACATACTACTTTTGTTTGGGGAATATATTAAAGAAAGGAGATATGTTTTGGTATCATTGCTTGCAGCAGATTTTTCAGGTGTTATGATGACAATCGGCTATATTTTACTTGCGATAGCGGTTCTGTTAGTGATGATTACCATTCACGAACTGGGCCACTATTCTTTTGGTAAATGGCTTGGTTTTAAAATAAACGAGTTTTCAATAGGTTTTGGAAAGGCCATTTACTCAAAGACACGAAAAAATGGTGAGAAATTTAGTGTTCGCCTTATCCCATTAGGAGGGTATTGTGCTTTTGCTGGTGAAGATGAGGATGATGCTGACCCAAATGCTTTCAATAACAAAGCGCCCTGGAAAAGAATTTTAGTGCTTTTTGCAGGAGTTCTCTTTAATTTTATTTCAGCCATATTTTTTGCTTTTATTTTGCTGGTGGGTTTTGGCTATGATATTGTAAAAGTTGATAATGCTTCTCAAAATCAGGCGCTGGTAATTGAATATAACCAAGGGAAAGAGCAAAGTGAGCAGGTTGGATCTTTTCAAGATGGAGATATTATTCGTGAAGTAGATGGGGTATCTGCAAGTTTTATTTATGGCACAACTTTCGCTGCTAAAATATCTGAGTATGAAATTGATGAAATATTTACTGTAACTGTTCAAAGACAGGGGGTAGATGAGTGGGTGGAGATAAGGATGACTAAGTTTGCTGACCCTCAAAATGCAACTTCATCCGGATTTGTAGGCGTGCAAACCAGCCCATATAAATACTCATTTTGGGAAGCATTGATTAACAGTGCACCCCTTGCGGGGGCTATGGCTTGGAAAGTGTTGGTGTTCTTATTTATGCTTTTAACGGGCGGAGTTGCTATATCCGACCTTGGTGGGCCTCTAACCACTATCGGATTTATCGCAGAGCATTCGCAATACAACATAGCGAACTTATTTGTGTTCTTGCCCTTTATTGCTGCCAATTTAGCGGTGTTTAATTTGCTACCTTTTCCCGCCTTAGATGGCTCACGAATTTTGTTTACTACTTTTGAGTGGGTTCGTGGAAAGCCAATAAATCGAAAAGTAGAAGGGTATATACATTTTGCTGGGCTAGTAGTCTTATTTGCTTTTGTTATTTTCGTAGATTTATTTCATCTAATAAATTAGTGCGGTAGAATAAATTAAAAATCACTTATGTTTTTAAATCAAGGAAACAATAAACAAAAGCGGTAGAATAAGTTAAAAAGCACGGATGTTTTAAAATTGAGCAAATGACAAATTAGAGAAGTAGGATAAAATAAAAAGCACGGATGCTTTAAATTAAATTAGATTAGTAGGACAAGTTAAAACACATATTTTAAAATTGAGCAAAACATAAGCAGTCAAGCCACTTTCAAATTGCTTGTCCACTAAGATATCAAGCAGTCAAGCCCTGCTCAAATTTATAAGATATCAAGCAAATAATAAAAAACGCAAACCATTTTAAAAGGTATTGTATAAAAAGTATTATAAGATACAACCGTAATAAAAAAACATTCAAAGAGCAGTCACACTGCTTTTTTTATAAAAATAAAAAAACACTATCAAATATGTTAATTTTGTGATAATATATAATATAGACTTAATGGTTTTTGTTTAGTCGCAAAGATAAAAATAGAAAGAACAAAGAGGGGCAAAATGACACTAAAAGATGTTGTTGAGAAAGAAAAATATTCAAAATTTAAGTTGGAAAGTGCAGATTACGATGAAAGTTCGGATACAACCACGCTTACTTTTCTATATCCTTACGGAGATAAGCCTGCGGAAAAGGAAAGAGAAGAGTTACAGCAAGAAGTGCAGGGGTTTTTGGGAGAATTTGCTAAATGTCGTATAAAATTCCGCCAAAGTTACATAGATAATCAAGTTTTATTTAATAAATTGAAAGATTTTGCAGAGAAAGAGTTTGCTTTTCTTAAAAGTTTTCTTCAAGAAAAAGACCTTAATCTAATACAGGAAAATGACACAGTTAGAGTTAGTATAGATTGTGATAGAGATATGTATGATTTGTTGGGAACCTATGATTTTTCCAACCGTTTTTCAACTTTTTTGAACAACTCATACTATGAAAATATTGAGGTTTTATTAAATCCTTGTAAAGAAGTTGAAAGGCAAAGTATACAAGAGGTTATTTCTGCGGAGAATGAACTTTCGGCTATTCTTAATCAAGAGGCAAAACTTAATATAGTTGAAGTGGATGAAGTAGTGAATGTAGTAGGAAAATTGCTTCCATCTTCGGCTAAATTTATAAAAGACATAAAAATAGGAATGGAAGAAGTTATATTAGCAGGTAGGGTGAAGAACCCCATTTTTTCACAGTTTATTCCTAGGTCACAAAAGGATAGAGAAAATCCCGAATACAAGGTTAAATGGACTTTCACTCTTATTGATGCTAGCGGTGAGATTGATGTTGTAATGTTTCCGAATGAAAAAGATGCTGAATTATTGCAGCAAATACAGGAAGGGAATGAGGTCATATTAAGTGGGGTTGTAAGTGAGTTTGCTAACACAACAAATATAAAAGCAGACGCGCTTTCCTTGTGTGAGATTGTTAATGGAGAGGTTCATTATATTTGGAGAGAACCTATATTAGACTATCAAACCATATTTCCTAAACCTATGGTAGACTTACAGCAAATGAGTATGTTTTCAATATTTGACCAAAAACCAAAAGAGTATTGGCGTGATAATAAATCGGTGGTGGTGTTTGACTTAGAAACAACTGGTTTGAATTTTAAAGTGTGTGATATAATAGAGATAGGTGCGGTGAAAATAGTGGATGGAATTTGTGTAGAAACTTTTTCTACTTTAATAAATCCCCAGTATTCATTGCCCGCTGAAATAGTTAGAATAACCGGGATAACGGATGAGATGCTGGTGTTTGCGCCTACCTTGGACAAGGTTTTGCCCGATTTTCATAAGTTTACGCAAGGCAGTGTGTTAAGTGCTTACAATATAGGCTTTGACATTAAGTTTTTAAAAAAGGCAGGGAAGAAGTATCGCTATAATTTTAATAGCGAGCAGATAGACACTTTGGAACTAGCGAGAAAAAAAATACCTTCCTTACATAATTACAAATTATCCAGTGTGGTAAAGGCTTTGGATATTCCTTTGGAGGAAGCGCATAGGGCTTTGAACGATGCCATAGCCACCGCAAAAGTTTTCATAAAACTTATAGAATAAAGGGCTTTTGCATTATAAAGCAAAGATTTGTATATCAAAGATTTGCAGAATAAACAACAAGGCAAAAAACAGAATGAAAGATTATAAAGACTAAAAAGCAAAGGTTTATAGAGCAAAGAGTAGAATAAAGTAAAAATGGGACAAGAATTAAAAAGACTAGAAAGCAAGATTAGAAGATAAAAGACAATATAAAAATAGGGTAGAAATTAAGACAAAAATTACAGCGTAAAGAGCAAGGTAAGAATAGATAAAGAAAAAGTTGATTTGTTCTATTGTTTAAAGATTACCTATTTACAAAACTGTAAAAAAGTGTTATCATATAGTTATGGATATTTTTAATAATAAAATTAAAAAAAGTAGAAAAATAGAAGATATCAGTTCGCAAATTAAAGGAAAACTAACTCTTTCAAGTGAGCAACAAGAAATTTTTAAGTTTAGTAGAAAGGGTGATTACAGAAGTTCTCTTAAACAGAATAAAGTTTCTGCAACCGATTTTGCGATTGCAAACGGGATTTATCAATCTAATGAGAGTTTAGCAACATTACTTGGCAAGCGCACCTCTTTTGTCTTTTTGGGTTCCGCTCTTTCAGAAGATTTATTGCATTGTGTGGATTTAGATGGAGATTGCACTAGCATTAGCCCTTTTAGTCGTAAAGCGGGTGTGCGACCAGCCTTTGCTCAAACTTACAATCCGCAATCTGGGTATGAAGTATATGCTGAACTAGATATGAATGGAAATCCAACTGGAAGAAAAGTGGTGGATATTGGCGAATATCCTAAAACTAAGGTTACCAGAGAAGAAAATAAAGAATTAGAAAAACTGTTTAATGAAGGACAGTTGATGGCGGGTATTACTTCCACGGGCAAGTGGTTTACTACCAGCGGAATAAAGGGGTATAATCAAGGATTCACACCAAGAATGGTTAGTGAGTTTGAGTTTAATGGTAAAAAATATGTTCGTGTTGTTGAAAGCGCATATGAAGAGAGAAATGAGTATGCCGATGGAACAGCGAGCGCTGAAATAAAAAATGGCTCTATAAAATGGTTTAAGGTTGAACCTGTTACTTTTACTCTTCTGAATCCAGATTCCTTTGAGAAAGGTAAGTATCACTTTGAAACCAGCGAAGCAATACTGAGCAACATTCCTTTCCATACAAAAAGAAAAGGTAGAGGGCAAACGGATATACGAAAAAGCACTCTTAATGCGTGGATGAACGGAATTAAAACTAAGGGTGGAAATTTCACTCATACAATTAAAACTTTGCCAAACGGTGAGAAGGTTAGGTGTGGTTACGGCTCATTTTTAGAAGATTGTTTTATGGAAAATGAACCATTTCAGCACTTTGTAATCCCAAAATGGCAAACGGAGATTTCAGACTTCTGTTTTCAAGGTGCTTGTCAATTAAAAACAATAACCATTCCAAAAACTGTTACAAAGATTGGTGAAAAAGCCTTTGATGCAACCGGTTTTAAATATATTTACAAGACCAAAAAAGGGGAAAGGATTTTATCCTGTGAACCCTTAACAAACAGAAGAGATTTTATTTCTATACGAGATATTTCTAAAATAACACATTCTTTCACAGGGATTGATATTGGAAAACTAATTGAGCAAGAAGATATTAAAGAACTAGAAGACCTTGCTAATATTTTTGTAAAAAACAAAGTCAGCCTTCCATATGTTCTTGCAGAACGGTTGAGCAAGGAGGAAATGCTTACAACTTTTATAGAAAATGCAGATTTTAAATTTTTTAAAAGTGAAGTTGAGCCTATTTTTTTAGAGCAATTAAAAGACCAAAATATCGAAGAAAAACACGCTCTTTTCAAGTTTGCAATCGCACTTGGCTGCTTTTCTTCTGAGAATTTACTAGATAAAAGAGATAATGAAACGGACACACCCCTTGCTCAAAAGGCGTGTATTTTACTCTCCCAAACTTTGAAAAACAATGTTTTACCAGTTGGGAAATGTAAGAAACTTTTCGATAGCCTACCTCTTGGACTGGTTGCGAATCAAAACTTTTTGAAATTCCTTTCAGTTTCGGTTGGTAAGAAATTTCAAAATTTAGAGATGCTCTTAAAGTTAGAGAGTAAAAGTTCAGGAATCTTTGTTAAAGTTATGAGTGAATTTGAAAAAGTAAAAGGTTTTAGAGCGAAAATTGATGAAAACCAAAATAGTAAAACATATGGAAAAGTTGTAACTGTTCCTTGGGAAGATGCCTTAAAGAAGTTTTACATAAGCGGTGTGTATGCTGATGTGACAAAAGATAATGCGGATATTGCCGAGACTTTTTCTAGCAAAGGAGTTTCTCAAAGTTCCTTTGACACCGCGGTTGATTTTAGAAAGCAGGCTTTGGAGTCAGGTGTGCCACACCATATTTTAGGCAAAGAACTTAAAGAAGAAACAATAATGGATAGCATTGAGCGAATTAAAGCCAGCACTGAACAAGAACTTAGTTCTAGCAAAGACCTTATTGAGAGTCTTTATGCTAAACAATTTACTTATGAAATGTTGGATAAATATGACCCTCACAATCCGATAATGGGTGTCTTTACAAGTTGTTGCTCAGTAATTTTGAGTTGTTGTAGAGAGTTTACCTTTCACTATGGACAAAACATTGCCGAATTAACTATGTTGGCAGAAAATGTTCAGAATTTGGTTATTAGAAACAATCAGCAAGAGATAATTGCGAAAGGGAGTATGTATGTAAATCAGAACCCTTCCTATGCTGTTATAAATACTTTTGAAATCAATTCAGCCTACAAGCGACATCAAAGCCAAGCAGGCAGTTATAGTGTTCCTGATGACCATAAGGAAGCACAAGAGCGAGAGTTGATTTTCAATGCTTTTGAGCGAGGTATTGATGCTTTTGTTAATGAATTTGATAAAAAGAACCCAGAGAATCCAATTACTTTTGTTAATGTTGGAGTAAAGCACAACAAACTAAAAAAGCAAATTGAACGCTTTAAAAAACCAAGTATAAATTTACATGTCCCAGTTGCCTACACTTTTAAAGATGCGGAGGATGAGCAAAGGGTCCTTTATGACAGAAATGAAAAGTTGAAATCAAAAGTGGAAGAGAGTGGAAAGGGGTATGAAAATGAATTTTAAACAAAGTAAACTTATTGATTTAACAAAAGAACTTGAACTTGCGGCACTTGAATACAAAAACATTTGCGCCGAACTTGAAGAGATTAAAAGTTTGGGGCTTGATTCTAACCACCCTAGTTTGCTAAAACTTTTATCAAAATTCAGAAAAAACAAGAAAAAAATCATTAAAATAAAGGAACAATTAAAAGGGTTAAAAAGCGAAGAGTAGGGCAAAATTCCACTTGCTCATTGTTCTAAAATATTGTGGTAAAGGCGGAGTAGGAAAATCCTTTTTGCAATGGGATAAAGTCTAAGATAGTAAGGAAAAATGTGGCGGTGTGAAGAGGGGCAACTTTTTGTCCTAAACTATTGACTTTTAAAGTTTTTTAGGATATACTGCAAACAGTTGGAGGGTGTTTTTTATGAAAGAAAAAGAATATGTATCCATAGGTTATGCTTTTTTGCGTGACTCACAAATAAAATTGCTTAAAAAGACTATTTCGTGGCGAGAAAAACATATAAAATCTTTAACTAGGCAAAACAAAGCAGAAAAAACCCTGCTATAAGTGCTTAGTTGTATGAAATTATTATAAAAATACCTTGATATTTAATTCTTATTGTGCTATAATATAATGTATTGGTGCTAGTATGAGTGGGTTTTCGCCCACTCATAATTTTTAAAAGGAGAAGAAATGATAAACAGTAAAGATTTTTTTATTGCGCTAAATCTTTTGGAGAAGGAGAAAAAAATAGACAAAGAGTTTTTTATATCCGCTCTGGAAAGTGCTTTAACAAGTGCATATAAAAAGAATTTTGGTGAGGCTAAGTCAGCCAAAGTAAAGTTAAATCCAGAAAAAAATACTATAAAGGTTTTGGCATATAAGGAAATTGTGGAAGAGGTTCAAAACCCAGATAAAGAGATTTCCTTAGAGGACGCAAAGCAAATAAAATCTACCTACAAGGTAGGTGATGTGGTGTCCGAGGAGGTTACACCTAAATCTTTTGGGCGTATAGCCACTCAGACCGCAAGGCAGGTGGTTATGCAAAAGTTGAGAGAAGCGGAAAGGGATAACATTTCGGCTGAACTGACTGCAAAAGGTGACCAACTTACCACTGCTGTTGTCCGCAGAATAGATGCAAAAAATGTTTATGTAGGGCTTAGCGGAGTTGAGGTAGAAGGTGTTTTGGCTGAGGCTGACCAAATACCCGGAGAAAAATTTGTGGTAGGTGACCACATAAAAGTATATATAAAGCGCATAAAAGAAACACACTTTGGTTCACAGGTTCAAGTATCCAGAACTACGGTTGGATTTGTAAAGAAATTGTTTGAATTAGAAGTTCCTGAAATAGAAAGCGGAGAAATTGAAATTAAAAACATTGTTCGTGAGCCGGGTGTCCGCACAAAAATAGCCGTTTCCAGCAAGGATGCGAATGTAGACCCTGTCGGAGTTTGCGTAGGAAGTCGTGGTAGCCGTATAAATGCAGTGCTTGCCGAGTTGAAAACAGAGAAAATAGACATAATTTTATGGTCCAGTGATATATTTGAGTTTATAGCGGCATCTCTAAGTCCTGCTGAGGTTATTAGTGTGGAAATCAATGAGCAGGATAAAACTAGTAAAGTTATAGTGCCTGATGATAAATTATCTTTGGCTATTGGGCGTGAAGGGTTGAATGTTCGCCTTGCAGCGCGCTTGACTGGCTGGAAAATTGATGTAAAGAGCGAGTCAAACGCAGGAAAAGAGCCGAAAGAAAAAGTTTCCCCACAAGAAGTGGTTAGTAGTTTGGATATTGAAAAGGAAGTCAGCAATCTAGATATATTTGATGAAATCGAAAAGATTGACTAGGAGGAGATATGTCCGTTCCCGTTAGGATGTGTATAGTTACGCGAGAAATGAAACCTAAAAATGAGTTGATTCGTTTAGTGAAGCAGGAAGGAAAGATTTTAGTGGATCAGACTCAGAAAATGCAGGGCAGAGGTGTTTGGGTTAGCAAAGATGAAAAAGTTGTAGAGAAGTTAAGAAAAACGCATCGCCTTAATAGTGCTTTCAAATGCAAGGTAGATGAAGAGGTTTATGATAAAGTGGAGGAACTATGCCACAAGTAAAACTAAAAAACTATTTTGGGCTAGCAAAAAGAGCGGGCGAACTAATTTTTGGCATAGATAATATAAAGAAGAGTAAAAAAAGGATGTATCTAATTGTTGTATGCAGTACCGCAAGCGAAAAGGTGAAGGCTTTGATAGATGATTTTAGTGTAAAAGAAAACATTATTGTTAGGAAGTTGCAGAAAAGCAGTATAGATGAAAATATAAACACTCAGAATTGTAAAGTTGTTGCACTGACAAAAGAGAGTTTTATAGAGCCAATTTTAAAAGGTGAGGAGTAGAATTTGGAAAGTAATAAAAAAACCCAAAATGGAAGAGGTGTAAGTTTTGATAATTTACGAACTTTATCTCAAATTAACAATAAAGAATTGTTGAAAATGGATAAAGATGTGAAACATTTGTTGGGGCAACTGGAATCGGTAAGCAGAAATATTCGTGAACAAATCAAAGAAGTTAGTGATAATCGTGCTAAGTCGGTTGAAGTGAGTGAAATAGAAAAAGGGAAAGTTGTTCAGCAACCTGAGGTTGCACCTGTTCCGATTGAGGTCAAAAAACAAATAAATCAGCCACAGGCAGAAGTTAAGCAATGGCAGAGAAGGGATGGAGTGAAAACTGCCCCATCTCGTCCTCCTTTTGACCGCAATAAAAGACCACCTTTTCAAGAAAGAACTTCGTCAAGTTCTCCTCATTCTTCTTTTAATAAGAGTAATACCCGAACACCCCCTCATCAGGAAAAAACTACTGAAACAAAAGTAACTTATCCTTCTACTCAAAAGAGAGTTTTTGATAAAAAGAAAGATAACGACAAAAGAAATAGAAACTCAGACCGTTTAGGTAAAGGTAAGCGTTCTAATGTTAGACAAGGTTTGCTGGAAGAAATTTATATCGCTGAGCGAATTATGGGAAGTCGTAAAATTAAATCTAAGAAATCTAAGATTGAAGAAGTAGTTATTTCAGCACCTATTGACTATGCTGTTATATCTACCGAAAATATTAGTGTGAAGCAGTTGTCCGAAAAGACGGGTCGTCCTATTTCAAATATATTAAAACAACTTATGGTTCTTGGAATTGTATCCAATGTGAATAGCGTAATAGATTTTACAACAGCGGAGTTGGTTGCTAGTGAGTTGGGCGTAGTTTTAGAGCAAAAGATTGAAAAGACTTATGAGGAAAAGTTGGCTGATGTCTTTACACCTGAGGTTTTAGAAGAAAACGCTGTGCTTGAATCCCGTCCTCCTATTGTTGCGGTGTTGGGGCATGTAGACCACGGAAAAACTTCCTTATTAGACTATATACGCAATTCACACATAGCAGTTGGTGAGGCAGGAGGAATAACTCAGCATATATCCGCCTATCAAATAGAAAAGAATGATAAAAAAATAACCTTTATAGACACCCCGGGGCACGAGGCTTTTAGTGGAATGCGTGAAAGAGGTGCTAGTGTTACTGATATAGCAGTTTTGGTGATTGCCGGAGATGATGGAATAAAGCCTCAAACAGTGGAAGCGATAGAGCATATTAAAAAGGCAAAAGTTCCGGTGATTGTTGCTGTAAATAAAATGGATAAACCTGAGTTTAATTTAGAGCGAGTTAAACAACAGTTAACTGAGTATGAGTTAGTTGCTGAGGAATGGGGAGGGGATACTTTGGTAGTCCCAATTTCTGCCTTGACCGGAGAGGGTATTGAGAAATTGATAGAAATGATTCTGCTTGTTTCGGATATGCAAGAATTAAAATCAGACCGGACAGCGCAAGCCAGAGGTATGATAATTGAGTCGAAATTAGACAAGGGTAAAGGTCCGATAGCAACGCTTATTGTCTTAAATGGTACATTAAAAGTAGGGGATACCATTATTTCAGGTGTTCACGCGGGAAAAGTCCGTGCTTTAATTAAGGACAATGGAACAAATATTAAAAAAGCACTTCCGAGCACGCCTGTTTCCTTGTTGGGATTAGATGGTTTGCCTGATGTTGGAGATAATGTATACTCTGTTGATGATAAAATGAGTAAGCAGGTTTTAGCCGAAAGAAAACGAAAGGTGCAGACAGATAAAATTAACAGTAAGGCTAAATTTTCTATGGAAGAATTTTTAGCAAAAGACTTAGGCGCTGAAAAGAAAGTTTTAAATGTTATAGTTAAGGCGGATGTTCAAGGAGCGTTCGAAGCCTTAGTAGAGAAAATGAATGCGGTTCAGAATGATGAGGTTCGAGTTGAGTGCATACACGGGGGAGTGGGAAGGATAAATGAAAATGATGTTCTGCTTGCACAATCCTCAAATGCCCTATTGATAGGTTTTAATGTAAAGCCAGAAAGTAAAGCCTCTGTTATAATTGAACACAGCAAAACGCCTGTTTTCATTTCAAAAGTAATTTATCATATAATTGAGCACGTGGAAAAAGTTATCAAGGGTATGAGAGAACCAATCTTTGAGGAACGCATAATAGGTTCAGCAGAGGTTATACGAATTTTCAAAATCAGTCGTATAGGAACTATTGCTGGTTGCGTGGTTAAAGATGGTAAAATCACTAAGAATAGTAAGTTACGCCTGCATCGAGAAGGTAAGCAGTTGGTGGATACTGGAATAACCACTTTACAAAAAGAGAAAAATGATGCAAAAGAAGTTGTTGCAGGTATGGAGTGCGGAATTAAAATGGAAGGGCATAATGATATCTTAGTGGGCGACATTCTTCAAGCCTATGTGATTGAAGAGGTTGAAAGAGATTAAGCAATAAAAACTTGTATGTGGTAAAAGGCGGAACATTATGAGCAGTAAATTAGAGCGAATAAACGCAGAGATAAAAAAAACTTTGAGTATTATTTTGGCAAATCAGTTGCGTGACCCGAGAATTTCGGGAATGGTTACTATTGTTCAAGTCGGTGTCAGTGCAGATTTAAGCAACTGTAAGGTTTTTGTTAGTGTTTTGGCTAAAAATGAAGCAGAAGAACAGGAAACTTTTAAGACACTGCAATCCAGTTCTTCTTATATTAGAAAAAATCTTGCAAAAAAATTGAATTTACGGATAACGCCTGCTTTACATTTTCTTTTAGACCAAAGTTGGAAAGAGAGTGAGAAAATGGACAGGCTTTTGTCCAGTATTGACATACCAAAAGGGGAGTAAAATGCGTTTTCTGACTGAGTTAAAAAAGGGGATACAAGAAGGGGAGAGCATTGCTATTTTCACTCATAAAAGCAATGACCACGACACTATTTGTTCGGCGTTAGCGCTGAAAAAAATAATAGAACAGATGGGTAAAAACAGTGTAGTTTTTGTGGATAAAATGCCTAATGAGGGAATTATGAGATTTGTTCACAATCAAAGTTTTGAAATATCCTCAGAGAAAAAGTTTGATGTTGGTATCACGGTAGACTGTTCTCAATTAAAAATGCTCGGTGAAGAAAGTTCTAAGGTTTTTAATGCTTGTGCAAAAACTTTTAATATTGACCACCACCAAGATAATGGTAAGTTTGCCAAATATAACTGGGTTAAAAAAGGCTGGTCAAGTTGTTGCGAAGTGTTATATTGGCTTTTTAAAAACCATATAGCAATGGATAGTGAGATAGCCGAATTGCTATATGCTGGGATATACATGGATTGTGGCGCTTTCACTTATTCCTCTGCGAATGCGAAAACGCATCGTTGTGTAGGTGATTTGATGAGATACTGCCCTAATATCAACGAAAATTTTTTTGTATGTTTTGGTATAAGTGGACAAGAGAATTTTGCAATAACCAAAAAAGCCTTTAAATCGGTTAAATTTTATTCTAATAAACAAATTGCCGTTTCAGTTCTGTATAAGCAAGATTTTGAAGACTGTAAATGCAAAAGGGAGGATGGAAAGTTTATTCTTTCTTATCTTCACAATGTCAAAGGTGTCCTAATTGCTATCAGCATAAGTGAGGACAAAGAGAATGAGTGGCGTGTAAGTTTGCGTTCGCGTTCTTCAAATGTAAATGTTGCAAATATTGCACATCGCTTTAATGGTGGGGGGCATATTCAAGCCTCTGGGTTGACTTTAAAGGGAAAGTTGGATAAAGCCCTAAATGCTTTGCTGGCTGAATGCCGTAAGGAGTTGCGTAGGTGAATGGTTTTTTTAATATAAATAAGACTTTTGGAATTAGTTCAGCAAAAGCAATTTGGTTATTGAAAAATAAGTTAAATATCACAGACAAAATAGGGCATATGGGGACTTTGGACCCCTTTGCGACAGGTGTTTTAGTAGTGGGGGTTGGTCGTGCTAACCGCTTATTTAATTTAATGCTGGGCAAAAGAAAAACATATCGGACTACTTTTGAATTTGGATTTCAGACAGCAAGTTTGGATATGGAAAGTGAGGAAATTGTTGCCCGCTCAGAAAAAATCCCTACAAAGATAGAAGTTGAGCAAAATTTATCTAAAATGCAGGGCAAGCAAAAACAAACTGCTCCACAATATTCGGCTAAAAAAATACAAGGACTTCGTGCTTACAATCTTGCCCGTAAAGGTGAGGTTGCGGATATAAAGCCTCATAGCATTGAGATTTATTCCTTTAAACTGCTTGAACAAAAAAGTGAAAAAGCATTTGTTTTTGAAATAGAATGTAGCGGTGGGACATATATCCGCAGTATTTGCCGTGACCTTGCAGAAAAGATGGGCACAGTGGCGACTATGACAGCCTTAGTTCGCACTCAGTGTGGTCCGTTTGCTCTACAAGATAGTAAAAATATAGAGGATTTAAGTGAAAAAGATTTAACACCCATTGATTTTGTGGGACAACATCTTCCCTTATTGAAACTTTCTGTTCAAGACTTAAAAAGAATTAAAAATGGCATAAAAATATGTTATAATGGAAGTGTTGGGCAATATAGGGTAGAGAATGAAGGGCGGTTTATAGGAGTTGCCACCGTTCAGGAAAATAAGGAAATCAAAATAAATTGGTTGCTTTCTATTGATGCTTTGCTTTGATTATAAATTAAAGTTATTAAACCAAAAAGGTAAGAGTGTGTTTGCTAGTTAGAGCTTATCTCTTTCCTAAGATTGAGATGAAAAAATAGTTTTAGCGGTTATGTTTTATACTCAATACAAAAACAAGATAGAAAAGATGAAAACTTTTATTTTGCCAAAGTTAAGAATATACAGCCATATAATGGTGTGAAAGATAAAATATAAAACAAATTAGAAAGATATAAAAAAGGATAAGGTAAGGGAGAAATTATGGTAAGATTTGGACCATCGGGAAATTGTGATAAGTTTTATAGTTTAGGTTATAAGGATAGTATTCAGTCGCCGGAATGGTTGAGGTCGCAGGGGCTTTCTGCATATGAATACAGTTTTACGCTAGGGCGTTTTCCAAGTGAAGAGCGTTCAAAAGCAATGCGTGAGCAGGCGGAAAAACACGATATTCAGATAAGCGTGCACGCACCTTACTATATAAATTTTTGCAACATAAGTGATGAAGCACAGGAAAATAATTTCAAGTTTTTGCTTAACAGTTTACGCGGGGTTAAAATGTTGGGAGGAAAGCGTTGTGTAGTGCATATGGGTTCAACATTGAAAATGGAGCGCGAAGAGGCTTTTTTCAACTTAAAGAAAAATTTTAATGAATTTTTACAAGAATTTTATCGTCAAGGCTTAAACGAAAGCACGGTAATTGCACCCGAAACTATGGGGAAATATTCATATATAGGCACAGTGGATGAAATTTTAGAGGTGGCAAGTTGGGATAAATGTATTGTTCCGTGTTTTGATTTTGGGCATATAAATTCTTTAATGCAGGGAGCGTTAAAGAGTAAAGAGGATTTTTTTAAAATCTTTGAAAAGTCCATAGACAAGTTGGGTTTTGATAAAATAGACAAGTGTCATATCCATTTTTCCAAAATTAAATATGGTAAAAAGGGCGAACTTGCTCACTTAACTTTTGAAGATAAAGAATATGGTCCAGACTATGAACCTTTTATTGAAGTGATAAAAGACCTAAAAATTAACCCTGTAATTATTTGTGAATCAAAAGGAACTCAGACAGAAGATGCCGCAACTATGAAAAAATATTTTGATAGTTTAAAGTAATGTAAGTCAAGGTTAAAGTATTTTTATATTAAAAATAAATTTATATTTTAAAAAGTGTTTTGATAACTTTATAATTAGAACCATATTTAAATAATTTGAACTAATAAAATAACCTTATAATTTTAAGTAAGCATATTTTAAAAAGTGTTTTGATAACTTTATAATTTAAAGCAATCATATTTTTAAGCGAATGGATATTCTAGATAAATTGAACGAATTTCGAAGTATTTTTATAGTTTAAAAAAGTATTTTGATATTTTGAAGAAATTTGATATAATGTATATATAATTTAAGGAGGATGAGAGATGATTTCAGCAGGCGATTTAAGAAAAGGAATGTGTTTTGAGCGTAATGGACAAATCTTTTCAGTAAGTGATTTTGAACATAATAAACACGGGCGAGGAAGTGCGGTTGTTTGGATAAAAATGAAAAATGTTCAAACGGGAGCAGTGGTTGAGGATACTTTTAATCCAACCGATAAATTCCCTCAGGTTTCATTTACAGAGAAAGAAATGACCTATTTGTATAATGATGGTGAGTTGTATTATATTATGGACCCTGAAACTTTTGACCAAACCCCTTATGATAAAAAGTTAGTTGAGGATGCTTTGCCTTATCTTTTGGAAAACACTAGTGTTTTTGTCAAGTTTTTCAGAGACCAAGTTTTCAGCATCAGCCCGCCTTTATTTGTGGTATTAGAGGTTACCGAATGCGAGCCGGGGCTTCAAGGGGATACCACCAAAGCCTCTTTCAAACCTTCAAAGGTGGAAACAGGTTTAAGCGTTCAAGTTCCTTTATTTGTCAATAAAGGTGATAAAATAAAGGTGGACACACGCACCGGAGAGTATGTCGAGCGTATGTAGTCAAGTTCATTTGAATAAAATTCTATTGCTAATACTCTAAAAAATCAAGTAAACAAATAATATAATACTAAAAAGTGATAAAAAACAGGGATTGCACGCACAAGAGCGTATGCAGTTTGTGGTTTTACTATTTATACTATATGCTTGTGTAAATTCAATTTCGGCTTTAAGGGCACAACTCTTAGTTTTAACCATTCTATCATCACATTTTTTATATTTATTTAGAAGAAGAACACTATTTTCGTGTTCTTTTTTTGTTCTATTTAATATGGCTCGTCCATATAAATAGTTCAAGGAGGATAGATATGTTCAACGGGATTTTGCCTGAAAAAATCAATCGTGCTTTGGACTGCTTGCAACATAAGGGTATACGGGAAATTCGAATTCGCGTGGGCTATCCTATTATAGTAGATTTTGGTGCTTTGTATTTTTTAGGGGAAACAGGAATTGTTGATGATGCTCATAAAGCATTAACCTGTTCGTTTAGGGAACTGCAAGATATTGTTTTCAAGGCTTGTGAATGCTCAGTATACGCTCATAATGAAGAATTAAAAATGGGCTATGTTACGCTATCAGGTGGACAGAGGGTTGGAATTTGTGGAGAGTTGGTTTTTGAAAACGGGTATGTGAAAACCCTAAAAAACTTTTCTTCGGTAAATATTCGTATTCCTCACCAAATTAAGAACTGCTCTTTAAACGCTCTATCATATTTATACAATGAGAATAAAGTTTATAATACTTTAATAATCTCTCCTCCGGGGGCAGGGAAAACAACTTTTTTAAGAGATTTATGCTGTCAACTTTCAAATAAGTTTATTGTGAAAAATATTTTAGTGATTGATGAACGAGGCGAAATTGCAAGTTGTCTTAACGGACAGCCACAAATGAATGTTGGAATGACCACAGATGTTTACACTCACTGCACAAAAAGTTTTGGTTTAGAAAATGGTATCCGAACACTATCGCCCGAAGTGATTGCTATGGATGAATTGGCAAAGCCCGCAGATGTTGAAGCACTTAACTATGCAATAGGTGCCGGAGTGAAAATTTTAGCCACTGCTCACGCTACCAACATAGAGGATTTTCTAAAAAGACCTTACCTAAAACCGCTAGTAAAAGAAAAAGTTTTTGAAAGGGTGGTTGTTTTGTCTACTCGAAATGGAGCAGGAACTTTGGAGGGAATCTATAACGAAAATCAAATTTGTATCAATGGTTTTTAAACGGAGCAAATATGAATTTTTTAATTGCACTAATAGTTTTTTGTTGTATTTTTTATATTGGTTGGTTTTTTTATCAAAAAACACGAAAAAAACTGGTTTTTTATAATGATTTTCTGCAATTTTGTGAAGTGTTGGAAACAGAGATAGGTTTTTTCCAAAATAAGTTAAAGCAGATATTTGATAAAAAGGGTTACGGAAAGGATTTTTCTCTGGTTCTAAAAAACTTTTCGGATAAAGGTAATTTGGAAGAATGGGGTGGAGCACAAGGTGTATTGAATGAGAACGAGTTAAAAGATTTAAAAAACTTTTTTGATAAGTTGGGTAGAGTGGATAGCCTCACACAAACAAATGAGATTAGAAATTTTAAAAAGTTTTTACAGGAAAAAATTGAGGAAATTAAAACAGTTCAATTAAAAAAAGGTAAGTTAAATTTTAATCTTAGCATAATGTTTGGTTTGCTTGCTTTCATAATAATAATTTAATTTTGGGGGAGAAGATGGATGTTGAAATAATCTTAAAAATTGCGGGCATAGGAATTTTGGTTGCCGTGGTGGCACAGATTTTAAAACAGGCAGGCAAGGAGGAGATATCTACTTTGGTCACTTTGGCGGGGTTGGTTATAGTCTTGATTATGGTGGTGGATATGATAAGTGAATTGTTCAACACAGTTGGAAATTTATTTTATTTATTTTGACATAAGCGGAGGTGTGCATAATTGTGGAGGAAATTTTCAAGATTATTGGCATTAGTTTAATCACCACCATAAGTGTTTTAATAGTCAAACCTACAAAGCCTGATATTGCTTTGGTTTTAGGTCTGGCAGGGAGTATCATAGTTTTTTTCTACATAGTGGACTTGCTTGAAAGTGTGTTGGGGCTGTTTGAATACATTATGCAAGCGACAAATTTAGATAGTGAACTTTTTACTTTGCTGATTAAAATTGTGGGTATTGGCTATATAACAGAATTTAGTGCACACATATGTCAAGATAGCGGAAACAGCACTATGGCAAGTAAATTATTGCTGGCAGGAAAGTTGATTATTTTCGTGATGGCAATCCCTATTATTACCTCACTAGTTGAGTTAATTGTGAGCATAATGCCGTGAAAAGAATTTTTATTGTATTTATTTTCATATTGTTGGCAGGTATCTTTTTGGGTGGTTGCGGAACTGTTTCGGCAGAAGGGAGCAAGACAACAGGGGGGTTGGAGCAGGAGTTAGAGGATAGCATAAATGAACAGATAGGCAGTATAGATTTTTCAGGCTTACAAGAGATTTTGGACAAACTATCCTTGCAAGCAGTAGACTTGTTCGGCTCAGGTAGTTTTTGGGAAAAGGTGGGGCAACTTTTAGATGGGGATTTCGGTGAGGGATACAGCAGTTTTTTTGAAGCAATAATAGGTGTTTTTTTTGAGGAAATTTTGGGCTTTATCCCTTTGCTCGCTACCATTGTTATAGTTACACTTTTGTGTAGTATGATTGCCAATCTGCGAAGCAAAGAGAGTGGAGGCGGAGTAGGGCAAATAATAAACTTTGTCTGTTTCGGTGTGGTTGTAGTTCTTGTAAGTGCGGTGGTTATCGGTTTACTGAATTCAGCAACTGGGGTTATGTCCTCAATGCAGCAACAAATGAATGTGTTATTTCCTATTTTACTAACCTTTTTGGCAGGGGTAGGGGGAACTGTTTCGGTAAGCATTTTCCAGCCTGCCATAGCAATCTTTTCAGGTGTGATTGTTCAAGTTTTTATGGGTATAATAGTGCCCTTGTTCATCTTTTTGTTTGTCTTTATTGTAGTGAACAATTTATCTCCTTCGGTTAAATTGAATAAGTTTATATCTTTAATTTCTAGCGTGTTTAAGTGGATTGCGGGCGTATGTTTCAGTTTGTTTTTAGGGTTTTTAGCCATTCAAGGTTTGCTAGCAGGAAGTTTTGATAGTGTAAGCATTCGTGCGACAAGGTTTGCTATAAAAAGTTATGTGCCTATTTTGGGCGGATATTTGTCCGAAGGATTTAATGTTGTTATTGCTAGCAGTGTTTTGATTAAAAACGCGGTCGGAGTTGCTGGCATTGTCCTACTTTTTGCTTCTGTTCTTGCGCCTCTGATAAACATAATCGCGTGTTCATTGCTGCTAAGGTTGACCGCTGCTATTTTAGAGCCTATAAACGAGAACAGTGGCATTCCTGAATTTTTACAGCAGGTAGCCAAAACCTTGAACTTACTGGTAACTATTCTTTTAGGCGTTGTATTTGTTTATGTGGTAACCATAGGAATGATTTTATGCACTGCAAACATTTTTTAAGGAGGAGATATGAGTGGATTATCTGTTTATCTTTTAAGCATTGTTGGCGTGGTTATTATCTCAGTTGTTTTAGATTTAATTATACCCTCTGGTCAAATAAGCAAATATATCAAGGGTATAATGTCCCTAGTTATTATTTTTGTTATAGCAAGCCCCTTGCCTAATTTAGTGAAAAACGGGTTTAATTTTTCTATGTGGAACTCTAATGCCGAACTAGATGAGGGGTATTTGGAAACTGTTAAAAATCAATATGTTCGCACCTTGGAAGAGCAGTTAGAGAACCAACTTAAACAGGAGGGGATAACTGGGGCAGTAATCAATGTTTGGGGGGATTTGGAAAATGGTAAAATAAAAATAACTTATATTTTTGTAGAAATGAAAAATGTTGTTCTATCCGATGAAAAGGCGCATATAGATAAGTATGAGGCAATCAAAAGTGTGCTGATAAACTATACCGGAATAGGCGAAGAACAGGTGGTGTTTGATGGGTAAGTTAGAGTTTTTAAACAAGTATAAGTGGTTTCAAAAACTTAAAAAAATTAAACATATCAAAGTAATTCTAGTTATCCTTTTAGCGTGTTTAGTTTTATTTGTTTGGCTTATTGATTGGGGAGGGAAGGAGGATAAAAGTGCTGAAAATTCTTTGATTTCTAGTGTTTCGTCTACCTCAGTCTACGCAAAAGAATTAGAAGGTCGTTTAGAAACCGCTTTGGGCAAAATTAGTGGTGCGGGTGATGTTAAAGTTATGATAACCTTTGATGGTGTAACCGAATTAGTTTTAGCAACCACAAAAGATGAGAAAACAAGTAGCACAAGCAATACCACCAGCAGTGGCGCGAACAACACTACCCAAACAACAACTGTTAGCGTTGAGCCTATTTTGATAACGGTGAACGGCTCTACAACGCCCATAGTTTTAATGGAAATTTTGCCTGAGATAAAAGGGGTGGTAGTGATTGCTCAGGGTGCAAATAATGTGCGAGTAAAACTGGACTTATTGAAAGCCATTCAAGCCTTATTAGAAGTCAGTTCCAGTCAAGTAGAAGTTTTTACAGCAAATTAAAAAGGAGATATGAAAATGATTACAAAGAAAAAGAAAATTATTGTTTTATCCACTATGGTGGCACTATTAGTTTTAACTGGGTTTTTAAATCTAACTTTTAACCAAAATTTAACCACAACTACCGGAGGAGGTTTGAATACTATGAACTTTTTTGAATCGTATAGAATAGACAGAGATTCTTCCCGAGAGCAACAAGTTTTATATTATAATGCAGTTTTAAACAGTGCAAATTCCAGCCAAACGGCCAAAGAAAGTGCTGAATCAAGTTTGTTATCTATGGCGGATAAAGAGGAACAAGAGTTGTTGTTGGAAAACTATATAATAGGTAAGGGTTTTGAGGATGTAGTGGTGTCCTTTACTAAAAACTATGTAAATGTTATGGTCAAAGCGCCTGAATTAACCGAAATGGAAGTGGCACAAATCGTTCAAGTTGTGCAAGAACAGACATCAAAAGGCATAGATAACATTAAAATAATTCCCGTTGAATAGTTGCGCTATCCATAAAAATATGTTATACTTTCTTAGATATTAAGAGGGAAGTTAAATAATATGAGTGGTAAAGATATGGAAAGAACGGGCAAGGGGCTAGTAACTTATAATAAAAATATTTTGTTATCTATAATAAGTCTTGCGGCAAAAGAAATAAGCGGAGTTGCTTCGCTATGTTCGAACTTTGGTAGTAATTTCTTTAAGAGAATATTTTCAAACAACTACTCAGAAGGGGTTCGTATAACGCATACAAAAGATGGTTTAGTTATTGATGTTTATATAAATATCTTCTCCAATTACAGTGTGTCCGATGTTGCTTTTAGAGTTCAGGAAAACATAAAAAGCGGAGTAATATCTATGATTAACTCTCCTATTCATTCTATCAATGTGAAGGTTATGGGAGTTCAGTTAGCGGAAACAGAAAAGAAATAAATAAGCCCTCTCAGAGGGTTTATTTTGTTTGGGGGAAATATGAGTAGAAGTTTATGCAGAGAAAGAGCATATCAATTAGTTTTTAGTGAAAATTTATCCGAATCCAAAAGTTCTTCTAAATGGAGAGAAACTTTGGATTCTTTTAAGGATACTTTCAAAGATGATTGTTCTAAGGATGATTTAAATTATCTTCAAAATATTTGTGAGGGTGTTGCGCAAAAATACACTGAAATTTCTGAATTTGTAAACAATAGTTTAAAGGGGTATTCTTTGGACAAGTTGCACAAAGCGGATAGAAATATACTTTTAGTTGCTGTTTATGAATTAAAATGGACAGATACTCCGCCAAAGGTAGTGGTGAACGAAGCGGTGGAGTTGGCAAAAAAATATGGAACAGATAAAAGCCCTGCCTTTATAAATGGTGTTTTATCTGGAATTTTGGTGAAAGTTAATGAGTGAAAATATGATAAGTGTAACGCAATTCTCAACCTATGTCAGACAGATTTTCAACGCAGAGGAATTGTTGCACAATATTTTAATATATGGGGAAGTGTCTGGCTGGAATATGTCCAGAGGGACAGCATACTTTAATTTGAAAGATGCAGACGCCCTCTTGCCCTGTGTCCGATTTGGTGCAGATGCCCTTGACTATGTTCCCAAAGAGGGCGATATGGTAGTGGTGCGTGGCTCACCAAACTATTATGTTAAAGGCGGTAGGTTTTCTTTTGTTGTTACCACCATTAAAGCATATGGGTTAGGGGTATTGTATCAGCAATTTTTAGAGTTAAAGGCTAAATTAGAGAAAGAGGGACTGTTCAGTCCTGAGCGCAAAAAATCTTTACCTAAAAACATTAAGAGGGTAGGGGTTGTAACCTCAGAAACGGGTGCGGTTATTCAGGATATCATTGATGTAACAAGGCGCCGAAATCCTATGTTGGATATTGTTCTATACCCTGCCAAGGTGCAAGGGGTAGGGGCAGAGGCGACTATTGTTCAAGGTATTAAAGAGTTGGACAAGAGGGATGTGGATGTTATTGTAATAGCGCGAGGCGGAGGTTCATTAGAGGATTTAAGTTGTTTTAATACCGAAATTGTTGCCCGTGCAATAGCGGCGGCTAGCAAGCCCATTCTAAGTGCGGTAGGGCACGAGACAGATTTTACAATAGCCGATTTTGTGTCCGATATCCGAGCGCCCACACCCTCTGCCGCTGCCGAGTTAGTTTCGGTAGATATGGGGGCATTGCTAGATGCGTTGAGGGCAAATATGAGGAAAGTAGGCTTGCTGACTAGCAATTTCTTAAAGGCTACCCGAGAGAAGGTTTTTAATTTAGCAGATAGTTTGAACACCGATTTTTTGATGTATCAGCAAGAAAAAACAGTGCCCATTCGAGAAACGCTTATAAAATTAGGGCAAAAGGTGGATAATGTTTTAATTAACAAAGAGCACAAACTAAGGTTGTTGGTTAATAATATAGAGGGAAAAAATCCCTTAGCCATTTTAAAAATGGGATATGCCTCAGTGGAAAAAGATGATAGAAGAGTGCTTTCTATTCAGCAAGTTCAAGTAGGCGATAATTTGAATATTCGACTTGGCGATGGGGTGCTGGTAGGAAATATAACAGGTAAAAAGGAGTAAGAAATGACTTTTGAAGAAAAAATAAAAAGATTAGAGGAAATATTGACCATCATTGAGGGAGGAAAAGCACCTTTGGAAGAGGTAAATCAGTTGTTCGCTGAGGGGGTGGAGTTGGCTAAAAGTTCTTTTGATATGTTGGAAAAAAGTAAAGGAGAGGTTACAGTTTTACAATCCGAACTTCAAAAAATGATAGAAAAACCCTTTAATTAAAACAAACCTCGCTAAAAGTTAGATAAAGCAAGGTAATTTAGTTCTTAATTTAATATTGTGTTACGAGCCCTTGATATTAAAGACATAAAGAGAGGGAGCAAGATGTTGAGTAGCCTATATTTATTGAGGCAGTGCTTAACCTGCTGATGAAAGATTGAGGAAGTAAAAATGTTATTACATTATAAGATATGCCGAACAGTTGTATGGTGAAAAAATAGATTTTAACTTCCTTAAAATAAAAATGAATTATTCTTAGTTTTTTAATTTAACTCATTTTCGCGGACTTAATTTAATATAATAGACTATGCAGGAAGATGATTTAGAGCAAGAAATAAAGTCACAAGGAATACTAAAAGAGGTTAAAAAAAATTCTTTGAGTTCAAAGGTTTGGTATACCGAACTTTTCCTTGCCTCTTTATTTTTATGTTTTGTTTTCGCAATAATTTCACAATTTATTCTATCCTATGCTAACTTAGCAATAGCATTATTTTTAATTTTGATACTGATAGCAATTAGTGTGTTTTTTGATTTAGTGGGGGTAGCGGTGGCTGCTAGCCATATAAAACCTTTTTTAGAATTGAAGAAAAAGGGTTATCAAAGAGGGGTAGATAACGCTATAAAATTAGTTAAAAATGCTGATAGGGTTTCTTCTATATGCACGGATGTGGTAGGGGACATTTGCAGTATTTTAAGTGGAGCAGGAGGGGTTGCTGTTTCCATTATTATACTTTCCGAAACGACCTCTTTGGGTAGTGCCATATTGTCCACTCTAATTAGTTCGCTGATTGCTGCTTTAACTGTTTTAGGTAAGGCATTAGGAAAGTCATATGCCTTGAATTATCCAACTAAAATTTTGATGGGAGTGGGTAGATTTTTATCCTTCTTCTCTAAAAATAAAAAGAAAAAATGAATAAAGTTATGCATAATTATAAATTTTAAGCCCAAAACGCCCTAAAATAGGCGTTTTCTTATGTGTAAAGATTTTGAATAAATATGCAGAAAAGTATTGCATATTTATAAAATATAATGTATAATATGTGTAGCAAAAATGTATAAAAATTATTTTATGCAAAAGGAGTTACATAGTGGCAAGGTCTTCACGACAATCTAAAATAATAGAAATAATATCTAATACTGAAATTGAAACACAGGAAGAGTTGGTTTCTTCTCTATGTAATTCAGGCTTTGATGTTACCCAGGCAACTATATCACGCGATATAAAAGAGTTGGGTTTGATTAAAATTGTAGGCGATAAAAAGAAATATAGGTATGCTTTTGTGGGCAATGAGGACAGAATAGGCGCTAACAAAGTTGCAAACATTTTCAAAGAAGCGGTAATCTGGGTGAAGAATATGAATAATATGATAGTTATAAAAACCCTCCGAGGAACGGCATCTGCGGTAGGTAATTTTGTGGACCGTTTGGCCATTGAGCATATTCTAGGTTGTGTATATGGCGATGATACTGTAATGTTGTTAGTGGACAATTTGGAGAATACACCGAAAATAAGTTCACGGCTTGCCGAGATTCTTGCACACTGATTTCAAGTTTAAAAACAACAATAATTTTATTTAGTAAGATAAAAAATCTAGCAATCTTTTTAAAACGGTTGCTTTTTTTGTTCATATGTTCTATAATCTTATAAGGAATATGAGGTGGGAGAATGTTAACAAAACTCAGAGTGCAAAACTTCGCTTTAATAGAAGATGTGACCTTGAATTTTGATAATAGGTTAGTGGTTTTCAGTGGAGAAACTGGTTCAGGAAAATCTATTTTAATCAATGCTATAAGTTTTTTGATAGGGAATAGGGCGGATAAGACCTTTTTGCGTCACGGCGCAAGTTGGACTCAGGTAGATGGGGTATTTAAAATTGATAATAAATCGGCTATTGCAGAGGCTTGCAACAGTTTAGGCATCTCTATGGACCAAGAGTTGATTTTAACCAGAAAGTTAACCGCGGATGGTAAAAATGAGATTCGTGTAAATGGTGAACTGGTAAACTTAACTATGCTCAAAAAAATAACCTCACTTTTAGTGGATATATATGGCCAGCACCAGCATCAAAGTTTGCTTGATATAAATAAGCATCTAGAATTTATAGATACTTACAATAAACCGCCACAACTTGTTGAGTTAGGGCAGACAATTCAGGAAATTGGTAAGATAGATGAAAAACTGCAACATTTTGGTGGAGATTTTGCTACCCGTGAGAGGGATAAAGAGTTTTTAGAGTTTGAATTGAAAGAATTAAATGATGCCGAATTGCAGATAGGAGAGGATATAGCCTTAGAGGAAAAGAAAAAGCGGTTTGCAAATGTTCAAAAAATAGCGGATGCGGTAAATGGAGCAAGTGACTATTTAGGTGGAGGGGACAATTTAATCTCAGTAGAGGGCTGTTTATACAATGCGTATAAGGTGCTGGGCAATTTATCCGATGTGGATAAAAATGTTAGCGAACTTGCTGTCCGACTTGATTCTGCGCGGATAGAAGTTGAGGATATAAAAAGTAGTTTACAAGATGTTTTATCCGATTATGATTTTAGTGAAAGTGAATTTGAACAGGTGGAAACTCGTTGGGAAATCTTAAAGAATATCAAAAGGAAATATGGCGGAAGCATTGAGGGCGCGTTAGATTATCAGCAAAAAGCGGAAGATAAACTGTTTTTTTTGCAAAATAGTGAGGAGCAAATAGCGAAATTAACCGAACAAAAAAAGAAACTAACTGAACAGGGTTGGGAACTGTGCGAAAAAATACATCAGGTTCGCAAGCAAAGCGCGGAGGAAATTCAGACCAAAATAACAGAGGAACTCACTCAACTGGGTATGCCGAATGCAAGGCTGGTAGTAGATTTCAAAAAGAGTTCGGTGTTCTCTTCAAGCGGGGCTGATTTGGTAGAGTTTTTGTTTTCTGCGAATGCTGGCGAACCATTAAAGCCTTTGGTGAAAGTTATATCGGGCGGAGAAATGTCACGGTTTATGCTTGCCTTTAAGACGGTTATGAATGAGGTTAATGGCGTTCCTATGATGATTTTCGATGAGATAGACAGCGGTATAAGTGGGGAAATGGGGTTTGCGGTTGCTTGTAAGATGGTTGAATTATCTAAGAAGGCGCAAGTTATAGTTGTTACGCATTTGGCAAGTATTGGGGTTATGGCGGACCAGCACTTTCAAATTGAAAAGAAGAAAGTGAAAGAACGAACAGTGAGTGAGGTTATTGAACTAAACGATTCCGAACAGTTGAATGAGATTGCGCGTTTAGCGGGCGGTGTCAACAGTGCCTTTGGTAGGGAGTATGCACAAAAATTAAAAGAAAGAGCGGAGCAACTGAAAAAATAAAGGAAGATATTACTATAAAAAGAGAAAACTAATATTAAACTTTTCTCTCACATTAAGATAAAGGCAAAGGTATGGTGACTATTATTTGGTATTATCTTATTATTTGCTTGATGTCTATTTCCCACACATTAAAGATATGGTGAATATTGATAAAACCCTTTACATTAAGTTTATCGCATCGGAGGTAGGGTGGCATTCCTCTCGTTAAAGATGGAGTGACTTTTTTGGTATTATCTATTCCTCTCACATTAAGATAAAAGCAAAGGTATGGGTTATAAAAAATATTTTAAACAAGAAAGGTAAATTTTTATCTTTCTTTTTATCTTTACAGCAATTTACTTACATATTTTTACGCTAAAACAAAAAACTACTTTAAAGGAGTAGTTCTTTTATGTATTTGAAGAGAGTGATAAAAATATTATGGGTTAGTTGTTTTATTTTTTTTATATTCGTATATAGTGCACCTTGTTCGCAGAGTATGGAGGAATTTTACACTACCACTTCGAAGTCTTCTTTTAGTAATGGTAAACCAAGCAAGGTGATTTTAGGTGGGGATATAATAGGGTTTGAGTATATGGGGGATGGGGTTTTGGTTTTATCCAACAACAGCATTGCTACCTTAGGGGGGTATCTAGAAAACACCTCAAAAGGGCAGTTGTATTCCGGAGATATTATATGTAAAGTAGATGATATTGAGGTTAGTAGCGCTGAACAATTATCCAATATTTTAAATAAAGGAGAAAAGCAAGGTCAGGAAGTTGTTCTCAGTATTCGGCGTGATGATAAGAGTATAGAAGTGCAAATGCTTCCAGTGTATGACTTATTTGCTAAAAAATATAAGTTAGGCGTTTGGGTCAAAGATAGGGTGAGGGGCATAGGGACATTAACTTATATTTGTCCGGATACCGGCCGATACGGTGCTTTGGGTCATCCTGTTACCGATGAGACTACGGGAAAAGTTCTAGGCGTTAAGGCGGGGAAAGTGTATAACTGTAACATTTTAGGAGTGTCTAAGGGGGCAAGAGGTGTCCCGGGCGAATTGCGCGGCACTATTTCTAAAAGAAGAAGTTTGGGGACAGTGGCTAAAATCAATGATTTTGGGGTTTATGGTGAGATAGAAAGCGAAAGTCTTATAAATTCAGGCAAGTTAGTAGAGGTTGGAGGGCGTAAAACTGCAAAACCGGGTCCAGCACAAATACATTCTTCTGTGGACAATGGAGGAGAGTTTGATATTAGGCTCTATATTAGTAGATGGACAATTTTTTAATACTGTT
>CAYJAI010000005.1:0-3719 GCA_964368395.1 uncultured Christensenella sp.
CACTTTTTGACCAACAAACATTTAGCGTCTCCTTTAAATATACTTTTTAATTTGTCTAAAAGGTTTTATTGTGTTAAAATATATGAGATACAGAGGGGTTGATTTGCAAATGAAAGATTTTTTAAAAAATAAATACCAGAGTTTTTTTAGCAGTAAAGGCTATTCTCCGCAATTAAGTGAGGATGGGATAAGTTTTTTCTGCTCAGACCATCCGCTTGATGCCCCTGAGTTTTTAAGTGAGATTGAGTTCAATACTGAGGAGTTGACTTTTTTTGCTGAACACTTGCCTGTGGGGGAAAGGGGGTCTTTGAGAAATTTTCTTTCTTTTCTATTGAAAAATAAAAGATATGATAGTATTCTTACTTTTTTGGGTAAGATGTTAGTTTCTCAGATTGGTAAAACGCAGTATAAAAGTAAAAATGTTAGTTCCTTTAACATTGCTGAGCGAAGTTTTGATAGATTTATTGAAGCAGTTCTTTGGACTGAACTGCCTTTTGAATATTTGTTTGATTTGTGCTGTGCGGTATTAAAAAGTGAAAAAGATTCTGCTCTAAGTAGGTGGAAACGACCAGTTATTGATTACATATTAGGTACACTTATCAAAAAAGAAAAACAGTTTTATGAATTTGTATTTAAACATTTTTCCGAGTATGGTATTGTGGTATTTGATACCTTAATTAGTAAAAATGTTTCCAACGCACTGCCCCGATTGGTTCATTTTTGGCTATATAATGAATTTGATGAAAAAAGACAAGTTAAAAACATTCTCAAACAACATTTTATTGAAGTTCGTAGATATATCTCAGGCTTAGAAAAAGAGCATAAAATAAAAACTTCTGAATTAGTGGAGTTGTTGTTAATCTTTAAAAATGAAAAAGATGCGAATCAAATGCTACAAGAAATTTATTTTAAAGAAAAGGATGATGAGATAAAGAAGAGGATAGTGGAAAATATTCACATTCATCAAGTTAAAACGGTAAATTTGGCTCAAATAAAGAAGAATGGTATGCGCTTGAATTCATCCAAAGATACTGTGTTTCTAAATACCGCACTATCACATTTTCCTCAGTTGAAACTACACAACAATACCATAGCCGAAGTCGAATTAGTAGGATATTTTTTGCATAGTTATAAAACATTGTGTTCGCCAAAGGCTAGTTTTGAAGTGGGGTATTTCAATAAAATTTTTGAGCCTCAATCCTTAGATTCATTTTGTCTTTTTATTTCAGACCAGTTGATTAAGAGCAAGAAGGACGAATGGGCTTTTTGTCTTATTGCACAAAATGCTACACCAAAAAGTGCCTTAGATATTGCTTTTAAATTTTCAGATAATCAAAAAGAATTTCCGCAAGGTTTAAACCTTTTTATTAAACAATATATTTTTGAACATAAAGAGGAGAGTTCGAAGTTTTTTGATTCCTTAAATAAAGAAAATATCCGAGAGAAAAAAGTTTTAGATGTTTTTTTAAAGCAAATTATTGTATCTGATTTGTTTGAGCCTTTGGAAGTGGAGGCGTTACGAGATAAGATGGTGCCTAATTTTGAATTGGTAAATGGGAAAATGATGGTGGATGATTTTACGCTAACCATAGAAAAGGATGGAAAGGTAACTGTTCATCCAGATATAGAGGATAAACCTAAAAAGGTTGAAATAGAGCAGAAAAGGCTATCAAGAGAGGTGGAAAGACAGGTCAAAAGATTTTATATTGCGTTTAACGCAGGCAGGTTATGGACTTTTTTAGATTGGCAAAAGTATATTCTAGAACAACCCTTAATGTTGTTTTTTGCGCAGAGATTGCTATGGGCGAAGTATGGCGATGGTAGAATTATAACCGTTTTTAAGATACAGGGCAAAGATATGGTTAATTTAGCCTCCATTGAATCTGATATTACAGAAGATTATATGATAGGAATTTTTCATCCAGTAGAATTTACTGAACAGAATTGGATGGATTTATTTGAGGCTAAGCAAGCACCTTTCAACCAACTATATAGAGAAGTCTTTCCTCTTTCGAACTACACAAGTCACACTTCGGTAGTTAGTCATTTTAATGGTATGATTGTTAATACTGTAAATTTTTTTGAAAGAATGGAGCGAAGTGGTTGGAAAATCGGAGTTCCATCACTTGATAATGAAGTGAAAAGCATTATAAGTATAAACAAGGAACTGAACCTTTTGAGCGAATTAGATTTTTCTCCTATCAATAAGGGAAGTGAAGAAAGTAGTTTGGTTTTGGGGGAACTTCGTTTTTATAGATTAAACACCGTTTTATCTACTGGAAACAACTGGATAACCAACAAAACAAATTCTTTGGAGTTGGGAGCAGTTAAAGAAAGATATTTTTCCGATGTTATATTTGATATCCATAGTGCGGGGAAAAGGTGACGCAAAAAGCGTCTTGTTTGCCAGATGGTTTTTTACGCGGTATAAATTTTTATGACCTAACGGGTAAAAGATACACGCACAAGTTGTTTTGCTCCTTAGATACCTTTATAATTGTTACTAATATTATTTTTAGGGTTTTCTCTGAACCACATTCAGAATGTTTATCCTAAAAGTATGAATTGCTGAAAGCAGTGTTTGTCGGGCATCTTAAAGTATGAATGACTGAAAGCAGTGTTTGTCGGTGTCTTAAAGTATGAATTACTGAAAGCGGTTTTTATCTATTTGAAGAAAGTTTATTAGATTTCTTTTTCGCATTTTTGCACAAGTGAGTTTAATCTTTGAAGAAGTGGAGTGTCAGATTTCTGCATATGAGTAGTTGATTTTTTAATGTTTTAGCACCTTTTTTCAACCACTTTTTATTATATTTAGTTTTTCGAAAGGGTATTGCAAAGTTTTATATTATATGTTATAATTATTCTAAGAAAATATGTGCTTTCTTTGTAAAATTAGTATATAAAAAAGGAAAGAAATGGAAAGTTCTAATAATAATGAAGTATCAATCGAAGAGATTAAAGATTTGAAGACTGCGGCATATCGTTCTCGAAAAATACATATCGGTTTCGGAATTGCTGCACTTTGTTTGTTGGGGTTATTTGCGGTTAGTTGGTTCACTCTTGGTGGGCTCACTGCCTTTTGGGCTATAAATTTCACACTATCCTTGTCTGCTATTGGTTGCGGAATATCTGCAATAGTTGCTAAAATAGTAAATCGAAAGAATATGGCTAAAATAAAAATTTTAGAAGAAAGTTACAAAAGAAATCAGATAGATAGAAGTAAGGTGTGGCGCAAGCGTAGTAAGCATTTAAGTCCAGAGCAAAGAAGGTATATAAAAAGTGAAAATGAAAAACAGTTTACACCACAGAAGCCTAATGAGGATGCTCCAACTAAGTAAAGTTATCCATAAAAAACCTCCCTTTTAACTTTACTTATACCAACTTCAAACTATGTTTTGAAACCATTGACTTGCACGCGGCGGAATATAACAACCTTTTTAACTTTGCTTATGTGAACTTCAAACTATGTATCCTATATTTACTGTTTTTATATGCTTTACAGGACAGGCAATGGATTGATTTTGATTTATTTCTTGATTGATGTTTTTATTTCATTATTTTTTGATAGAGATTTTTGATTGAATGTTTTTCGTTTGAATATATTTTGACTAAATATATTTTGATAAAATATAAAGGTGATTAAGGGCTTAAATGCACAGAGTGCATCCACACACGCAGTGTGTGGTTACGAACTTTGTTCGTCAAAGCCCTTAATCCTT
>CAYJAI010000005.1:3819-11834 GCA_964368395.1 uncultured Christensenella sp.
TTTCATATTACAAGCCGAACTTTTTCATATTACAAGCCGAACTTTTTCATATTACAAGCCGAACTTTTTCATATTACCACAATCAAAAGTGCGGTTTATTACTTTTTATGACAAATGTAAGATTTAGGTGTTAAAAGTTGACTTTGGCTTCGTATAGTAATATACTTTATCTAAGTGTTAAATAGAGTCGGGATGACTAAATTAAATTCATATTTCAAGAAAACTCAGACCAAGTTATATTTTTTTTGTCCTCTAAAATATATAAAAACACTAAATGTTGCTATACCGGTTCGAAGTTTACATAAGTAAAGATAAAGGGGGTATTTTATGGAAGATTTTTCACGGGAGCAAAATGGGTATTCTGTTCGTGAAGTGGACAGAACTTTAAGTCGTCTGCGTCGCGAATATCAGTCTAAGTTAGAGCAAAAAGAAAGTAAAATATCTTCATTAGAACAAAAGATAAAAAACTTACAAGACATTGTTATGGATTATGTTCAGCGCGAAGAGAAGACACAAAAAGTGCTAGATTCCAGTAATAATTTAAGAGTTTTAGAAACTCAACGATTGCAATTATTGTATAAAAAATGGCAAAAAACATTGGAACAATTAAGAGGTAAGGTGGTGCCTATTCTTTCTCAGGAGGAGTTGGTAAATCTCACTCAGGATTTTCAATATGCCCTACAAGTTGTAGTAGATAGTTCAAAATTAGAAATTTCAGACACTAAAAGTTATGCTAAAAGTGTTTTGAGTCGTATGTCAGGAATTTTTCCTATGAAGGTGGAGTCAGAAAAAGAAGTGAAGGCAAAAGAGGTGGGAAGTTCTTTTGCAAAAAAAGAGAAAAATAAGACAGAAAAAAATGTAGAAGTAAGGGAAGAAAAAAAGAAGGACCCTTCAAGTGCAGAGAAGTTTTTAAATGGTGAAGGTATTGAAATGCCAAAATCAATGGGTATAGGCAAAGAGATGTTTAGCATTCCACCTAAGGAGTTTACGGACAATCTGCCAACAGAAAGGGCAGAGGGTTTTTCTTTGGAGGAAGCCTTGGTTCCTACCGAAAGTCTTTCTGAGATAATGTCTGTTTTTAATTTAGAGGATACAGAGCAGTAATGTTTATTCCTTTTATTTAATTAAAACATAGGCAGAAATTGAGAGGATAAAAGTTCAAATTACTTGTCCACTAAGACATCTAGCAAATATTAAGATAACACCAAAAAGACAAAACATTAAAACTCAATTTGCTTTAACTATACTATGTGTTAGCCGAAAAATATTTTTGTTTTAACAATAAAAAAAAGACACGCAATGTGTCTTTTAATTTTTTTTAATTCTTAAATCAACGCCTTGAAAGGTTATAACTTTACTCTTTCTTTTATTGAAAATTCTGCTAAAAATTCGATTACCATATCTTTCGCCAATATCTTCCAAAGACATATTTGTGCTAATCAAAGTGGATAAATTTTTAATTTCTCGCTCATTAAAAATGGTAAACATATTTGAGGTGGAAAGATTTCTAAACATAGGCTCACTGCCGAGGTCATCTATTATTAGTAAATCACATTCTAGTAGGGGGGCTAACAAAGTTCCACTTTGGGCAGGGGGCAGAGTGAGGGCTTTTAGCATACTGTGTGAAAGATTAAATGCCGTAGTATACACTACAAAAAACTGCTTTTCTAATAAAGCATTTGCGATACATTCTAGCAAAAAACTTTTACCTACTCCTACCTCACCCATAAAAATTAAGTTAGAGGTTTTAACATTTGGGAATTTCTCTACATAGGCTTGTGCTAACTTATACGCCTTCTCTAACATAGGATTGTTTTTTAATATTTGACTATCACACTGTGAAAAATTATGTCCCTCAAAAGAGTCTAAGCCACTATATTTCAACAGTTTTTGTTGAATGTTTCTCTTTAAACAAATACACCTTTTGTTGTTGGTAAAACCGGTATCCCCACATTTTTCACACTGATAATGGGGCAAAATGTCCTGCTCTTTTAAACCGATTTTTTCAAGTGCGGATAGGCGTTCTTTTTTAACTTGTTCTATTTCTTTACGCAGAGTTGCACTCTTTTTATCACGGAGGCTTAGTTGTCCATATTGCATTTTCAACTGCCGTAATTGATTATCCAACCTCAAAAAATCCTCACTATTTTTTCGTGCGGATTTATAATTCTGTTCAGCCACCACTTCGCTATCTAATTTGTTACGAAGTATTTCACGAGTGGCAAAGTCTATAATTTTTTTCTTGTTCATTTTGACCTCAGTTTTTTATTTTCAGTTATAATCATAAGGTTGTTTATCTTTGCCTATCCTTTATTTCATTTGCCCCATAAACTATAAGAGCAGTTCAAGCAAAGGGGGCTAGGGGGTCAAAGATAGTGGTTCAAAATCAAGCCCGTTTAAATTGCTTGTCCTATAAGACATCAAGCAAAGATTCGGATAACACCAAAAGTCTCAGTTTTTTAATTTTTATAAGAATAAGACTATTTATATTTGTCTATCCTTTATTTCATTTGCCCAGTTTTTTGAAGTTATAGCAATTTTAAATTTCTATTTCATCAATATCACAGATTAAAGATTCAAGTTCTTCTGCGGTATATTTTCGGGAATTTATAACCGTCTTATCCTGCTTTCCTTCCACGCCCGCACCCACTTTAAACAAGTCTCCTGCAAGTTTTGCCTGTTCCAATGTGGTTATTTTTTGCTCAAACCAATTAGACAATATTTTATTCATATACTGCATCGGTTGCACCTTATCCTTAGATAGTGTGGCAGCGTATTCAATTATCTCAGGGAGCATATTCCAAGAATATGTCCAAGTTTTATAAAACTCACGATCCCAAGAGGTTACATTACGAACAAGCCCTGCTTTTTCTAGTATCTTTTTAATCTGCTCATCTTGCGCTTTTGTTTGAGATACAAATTGTGCAATACTTTCCACTGTGGTTAACCCGTTTTTGTAGAATTTCTGAACTACTTCGTTCATACCCTCTAAGTTTCGGATACTATTTTTAAAACAGTAGTTTGCGATAACTTTTAAAGTGTCCGCACTATAACCCCTTACCAGCCACGGATTTATGTAACTTTCTACCACATTTTCCAGATTTTCATAGTATACACCTATGATTTTATTTATATCTTTTGCCAAAGCATACAAGGTATCTTTGTTGTTTTCATATTCCTCTATTTCCCGCGCAGACATTAAGCGCAGTTGGTAGTATTTGTTCAGCCTATTATCTAATTTGCTAAACCCGCCTTTTTTAATGTTTTTAGCAACAAATAGTATAACTTCGTTTGAAAAATCAAAATCTTTAACCCATTTGATATATTGCTGTCTTTCTTCCACGCTTGCTTTTCTTGTTGGGCCTAGTTGTTTCATTATTTTTTTAATGTTTACATCAGACTCGTTAAATTCTTTTAACCGCTGTTCCACTTGTTGCAAAGTTAAAATCCCATCGTATGCCCAGTTTTTCGCTACTGCAAGTATATAAGAATAACCTACATTTGCCCCTTTATAATCTGCACAATACTGCATAATCATTAAAAGCGCTTCCTGATTCATATTGAAAGATTCTAGCAATGTATAATATTCCGCCAACTCATTTGGAACTATTAGGCGTCCTTTGAGTATGGATTGTGCTTGTAGATTGAACTGAGTATATTTATTCGGCGCAAACATACGCTTAGAGGGACCTTTCTTTACGGGCAAATATTGAATTTCAGGCGGTGTTGTTTCTATTATTTGGACCAGCCCCTGCTCTTTCCAGAAAGAAAAAGCATCCATAACTTCCTTAGTTGTAATGCCTAAATTCTCTGCGAAACTATCTAATGTAGAAAGGTTAGACCTCAAAACATTATTGTTTGAACATAAATAAAGCCCCCACAAATATATACGAACTTGCTCACCCGTTGCAAAGGGCATATATTGTTCAAAAAAAGTGTTATCTACCACAGTTACACTATTTGATGAAATTTCGCTTGAAAACTTACAAAAAGACATTTAAACACCTCGTTATTGTAATATACCAAAAAAAACAAATTAAGACAATAGTTTTAACATATTTTCTGAGATTGCATCTTCCGTTTTAATATGTTTTATCTTAAAAGGGCGCGGAAATTGAAATAATTTATGGTATATGTTTTTAATAAAGGCAATATTTTATGGTTATATATCCAAAAAGAGTTCTCATATAATAAAATAAAAATTTTGGGGGATATATGAAGAAAATTTTTGCTTTTATGTTTTTATTATTATTGCCTTTTTACTTTTCGGCTTGTTCGGTGGATGTAGTAGTTCAAGCCAGTCAAAAGGCTAATACCTACCAAATAGTGGCGACACTAGATAATGAAAATAAAACCATAACTGCCACCCAAACTTTGGAATATATAAATGATGGGGATAGCGAGTTACAGTTTGTTGCGTTCCACCTACATCCGAATGCGTTTAGCGAAGGGGCAACAACGAACTATGCGGTCAGCCCAACGCAAGAAAGTAGGGCATATGAAAATGGAAAATCATATGGCGGTATTGAAATTTTAGGGGTAAAAGAAAATAATCAAGAAGGAACTTTTGCAATAGAAGGTGTGGATAAGCATTTGTTGAAAGTTGATTTAAGCAATAAGTTATATCCAAATAATAAAGTAGAAATTGAGATAAGTTTTGTTCTGACTTTGCCTAATATTAACCACCGTTTTGGCTATAACAAACACACTATAAATTTGGGTAACTGGTATCCTACGGTATGCGTTTTGGAAGATGGTGAGTGGCATACTGAGGGCTATTTGCCTTCGGGAGACCCTTTTTTTACTGAGGTGTCCAACTATATAGTAACGCTGACTTATGCAAGTGATTTGTTAATGGTTAGCACGGGTGAGATGCAAAAAAGCCTAACCAAAGATGAGATGACCACTACAACATACAAGGCGTTCGCTGTTCGAGATTTTGCTATTGTTTTATCCAGTGACTTTAAAGTTTTAAGTGAAAAGGTGCAAGGTAAAATTGTAAATTATTATTACTATGATGATGAAAATGCAGCAAGTCATTTGAAGGCTAGTGTAGATGCTTTTAATGCTTTTTCAGATATGATAGGTGAATATCCATACAGTATTTTGAATGTGGTTAAAGTTGGATTTTTACACGGCGGAATGGAGTATCCGAATTTAGTTTATATCTCAGACCAAGTTAGCAATGAATCCGAATATAACAATGTGATAGTTCACGAGATTGCTCATCAGTGGTGGTATGGCGTGGTGGGAAATAATCAGTTGAAGGATGCCTGGATAGACGAAGGGCTTGCCGAATATTGCACCGCACTTTTCTATGATTTGAATGAGGGTTATGGCAATAGCACAGACCAGGTTATAGGGAATGCTTTGAGTTCTTATCTGCTGTTTTGTGATGCGTATCGGGAGATTTACAGCACGCTAGATACTTCAATGAATAGAGGAGTTGCTTCTTTCAATACCGAAACTGAGTATGTATATCTTACCTATGTGAAAGGGCTTTTGATGTTTGATAGTATAAGTGAAGTTATAGGACAGGCGCGTATGAATAAATGCTTAAAAGCGTTATATAAAGAGTTCGCTATGAAAGAGGTTACACCTAATGAGTTGATAGAATGTTTCCAAAAGGCGAGCGGTAGAAATATAAAAAACTTTATAAATAGTTGGCTGGATGGAAGTGTGGTTTTGGAAGAGTTGGGGGGATAGTCGGATAATACATTGTCAATCAAAGGTATAAAACAACAAAATGTAATCAAGGTAATTATAGCATATTTTAATTAAGGTAATATAAAGTTTTTGTTTTTAATTTTATGGACTGAAAGAATTCAATGAAAATACCTAAAACTGTTGACAAACATATTTTTATGTTGTAAAATAAGTATACTAATTTAATAAAGTCTTGCCATAGACAGTAAGTGTTTGAGAAATTGAGCATAATTTTGCGAAAGCATTGCTTACCGAGGTGAAGCGTGATAAGGAATTTTATCCTTGTGCTTTACTCATTGTTGGCACAAGGATTTTGTTTTATTGGAAAAAAGAAGGAAGGAGGGTTCTTATCGAGATGTCAAAGAATTTTGAATTTAAGAAAGAGCAGGTCAAAAGTATTAAGGCAAAAATTGAAAAAGCAGTATCCATAGTGTTCGTAAATTTTGGCGGAATAAATGTAGCAGATGATACCGCTATGCGTAGTGCTTTGCGTGATGCTGGCTGTGATTATTTGGTATCTAAAAACCGCTTGATGAAAATTGCTTTGAAAGATTGCGGAATTGATACTGGTGATAAGTTGGAAGGAGCGCTTGCTGTTGCTTTTAGTTACAACAGTGAAATTGATGCCGTAAAGGTCTTAAATAAGTATGCTAAAAAATCTAAAATAACTTTTCAGTTTGGTATTTTAGGCACTACTTTCATAGACCAAAAAGAATTAAAGGCTCTTGCTGAACTACCAAGCAAAGAAATTCTTGTTGCTCAATTATTAGGCTTGTTAAATGCGCCTGCAACAGGGCTTGTCAGTGTTCTCAATGGCCCTATCCGTTCACTTGCTTTTGCTTTAAGTGCAATAGCAAACAAAAATTAGAAAAATAAAAGGAGAATTTTAAAATGGCAAAAATCAATGAATTGATTGAACAAATCAAAGGATTAACCGTTGTTGAGGTTAGTGAACTTGTAAAAGCGTTGGAGGAAGAATTTGGCGTAAGTGCTGCTGCCCCTGCTGCTGTTGCTGCTGCTCCTGCGGCTGTTGCTGCTGCTGCGGAAGGTGCTGAGTCACAGGCTAAGGCTGAATACAACATTGTATTGAAAGGTTTGAAACCAGACGCAAGCAAGGTTGCTGTTATCAAAGTTGTTAAAGAATTAACTGGTCTTGGATTGTCTGAGGCTAAGGCTTTGGTAGAAAGCGCGCCTAAGAATGTTAAAGAAAATGTTTCTTCTAACGAAGCAAAAGAAATTGAAAAGAAGTTAGTTGAAGCAGGCGCAGAAGTTGAACTTGCTTAATTGGTAATCTTAATAACTTAAAAGAGTCACGATTATTCGTGGCTTTTTTTATATATGCCCAACCAAAGTTCCACTTGTTTATCCTCTCAGGTATCAAGCGAGTGTTGAGGGGGACAGTTCTAAGATGGACTGCCCTAATTCATCAAGCGAGAATTAAGGACTTTATCCTTTAAGGCTTTGAGCAATAATTAAGGGGGGACTGTCTAAGATGGACTGCCCTAATTCATCAAGCGAGAATTAAGGACTTTATCCTCTAAGGTATTAAGCGAGTGTTAAGAGGGACAGTTCTAAGATGGATTCCTCTAATTTATCAAGCGAGTTGAGTGCTTGAAAATTCTTTTCAATTCCTTTTATTTAATATGTTTTTATGTTATTATATTACTATGGAATATAAAACATTAAATTTGAAAGATTATATGCCCAGTGTGGAGCAAGCGCTTGCTTTGATTGAGTTGGAGATTGAGGTGTGCCGAAGGGAAGGGGTAGGGGCATTGAAGGTTATCCACGGGTATGGTTCTAGTGGGGTGGGAGGCGAAATAAAAAAAGCGTTGCCCGCGTGGACTAAGTTTTCTATAAAGAAAGGATTGTTTAAAGACTTAGTGCAAGGTGAGCGGTGGCTTTCGGATATGGAAGCAGTTAAAAGAATTAAAGAAAAATGCCCCGAAGTTTTAGGGGATATGGAGTTATACCATTCAAATAGTGGAATTAGCATAATTTTAATATAATTCTGCCAAATAGTGGAGTTAGCATAATTTTAATATAGTTCTGCCAAATAGTGGAGTTGGTATAATTTTAATATAATTTTTCTTTATACTGAAAATTTAACTTTGCCCAACAAAAAACTACCGAAATATTCGGTAGTTTTTGAATTTAACCTGAGAGGACTGGATTTTATTCACCGCTTAAATTTAGCATAAACTTTATCAGGCCGTGGTTGATTTTATTGCACACTCACATTTATAATATATAATTTTTACGGGCTACTGAAAAGTGTAAGTTTGATTTTTCTGACTTATTCACCGCTT
>CAYJAI010000005.1:11934-19226 GCA_964368395.1 uncultured Christensenella sp.
TTTTTACGGGCTACTGAAAAGTGTAAGTTTGATTTTTCTGACTTATTCACCGCTTGAAGTTACATAATTCGTAGGCTTAACTTAGTCTTTAAACTTATATAATTTTTACGGGCTACTGAAAAGTGTAAGTTTGATTTTTCTGACTTATTCACCGCTTAAACTTAACGCAAATTTTATCATCTCGTGGTTGAGTTTTTGCATAAACTCACTGCTTTTATGTGAAATTGATTTCTTTAACTGCTTTATGGCTTGAATTTATTTATAAACAAATAGATTCGAGGGAAGCCGTTTTTATGAGTTTACTTTACCTTCACTCACTAGATATTCATTAAAGCCTACCATAAACCCAGTATCTTGTGCTAAATAAGCGAACAAATCGGATAAAAGCACATCATCATAATCAGGGTTATGGTTGGTGTTGTGACCATCGCGGGAGTCAAAAACGGAGTCCTCAAAAGGTTCACCAGATAATATGCCCCCAGTAATCAAGGTGTTTATACTTAATGAGGTTAAATCTAGACTATCAAAGGCTTGACTTATCATAGAGAGCGGGATATTGTTCCCAGTATATGTTTCATCATCGCTGGTGTCAGGTGTTCCCTTATCATCTACAACGGATAAGAAGGAGATTATTCCTGAGTTGGCTATGCTTAAATCGGATAAGTTCAGTTGGTCAATTAGGACTGGAAGGTTGGCAAAGGTCGCCGGAATATCCGCTGTTCCCTTGTTTATCAAAGCATCAATCAGATAGTTGCCTGAGCCAAGCATATCAGTTAGAAGAACATCCTGGAAAGCGTTTTTGAACAGAGTTGAAAGGTCATTTCCAAATAAATCTTTTACTTTTAGCGTTAAAATCGCATTTGTAATACTGGAAGAAGCAGAGTTTATAAGCACAACAGGGTTTAGCGAATTGCCCACGCTATCTTTTATTTCAGTTGGTGTAATGGTATAAGCAACAGAGTCAAGAGTAATTTTATGGTCAAGAATATCGCTCACCTTTACATAATGACTTAGTTCATTCTTCCCTATGCTATAAACAACAGAGTCCAAAGTGAATTTATACTTGTTTATAAGTATGCTCAAAGAATCACCATTATTGTCTAGCAGTTCACCCTCGCCATTTGTTTCGTCTATTTGATATGTTGTTGAGCCAATAGTAAATTGCCTTATATCGCTTACTTCAACAATCTGAATTTTTGCTAATTCCAAAATCTGAGTGTTATCTATGAAATAAGTTTTGCTGTTTAATACAAAATATGGATATTCACTTACCGCTTGATTTAGTAGTTCGGATAGGGTAGCGTAACTGTTTTGCAGAGCGTTATTTATCGCGTTGCCATCACTCATAAGGTCATCAATGGTAAGGTCGCCCAAAATACCCATAATTCCACCCATTCCTCCGCCAGTTATTTCACTTAAAGTTTTAACCTTAATTGTGTCCATAATACTGTTAGGGTTGTCCATAATATTGCCAATAGTTAGAGTAGCAAGGCCTCCAAGTAACGCATCGCTTGAACTAATGCCTAAACTTTCCAGTGTGACATTTCGGATAGTGTTCATAACCAAATTACTGTCATTCATAATTTGCCCTATGGTCAGAATAGCAAGATTTCCTACTAGCGGATCAGATGGGTTTAGTCCGGCGAAGTCTTCAAGAGAAAGGGTTTCCAAAGTAGATACCAAGGAACTAGGGTTTTCAATCAGTTCACCTAAACTTGTTTCACTGAAAGCAGACAAGAAGCCGGTTAATTTATCACCCATCAAAGAGCCTAATGTTATAGATTTTAACTGATTTATAATTTCATCGTAATCCTCTTCTTGTAATGTTCTTATAGATAAATCACGAACAGGATATAACAACTGCTCTATGACAGTGCTTACACTGGCAATGTTCGCGAAGTTAGTTGTTCCTTGTTTGATTTGCTTGCTGGTTTCATCAATAGAGTAGGTAACACTTTCTAAAATGAAAGTTTTATTTCCAAGATTTTCAGTGATATCTGCTTGTTTTATATAAGTTTCTTCATCTAGAATATAAATTCCATTATCTAAATCTGAGTTATTTTCTATTATATAATACTCAGTTCCGCCTTCCGAAAAAGTGAAGTGAGGATAGTTATATACCTTTTCGGGAGTTGTAATAATTTCTTTTATGGTTAAGTCCAAAACATAGTCCGGAACATTCTGTAATGTTTGCGCTCTAAACTCAGAGGTAGTAAAGAAAGGGTAGTCAGATAAATCTAGTGATGGTATCAAATCTAGCAAAGCGCCTACACTAAGTTGTTGAATCATATCATCCGGAGTCACTGTTCCTATTTTGGAGTCCAAAAGTGGATTGTAACGAGCATCATCAAAAGGAATGAAATCAATGCCTGCCAATTCTAATACCAAACGAACAGTTATTCCATCCAACAACTCATCAGGGTTTAATTCAGATATAACGGTGTTTAAAATAGCGCCGTATTTGTCTTGAAAGTTAGGGTCTTCGGCTATACTATCCGGAATTAAATTCCAGCCTAATGCGGTTTGAAGAAAGCCCAAAGTTAAATTTTGTCCGCCTACATAACTAGGAAGAACAGTATTTAAAATTTCATACAAATTAAGTTCGGATAATTTCTTTTGAGCATAATTTAAATTTATATTTGAACTGGTGTTATATGTTAACTGAGTGCGGTCTGTATTCACTGTGTATACTATCTCGTTCAAAGTGAAAGAGTTTGAAATCAAGTTAACGGTAGGCGTTAAAGCCTTACCTTCATTATCTAAAATTTTATTTGAATCAAAATTCAACTGATAAGTTATTCCACTCACCACAAAAGTTGGGTTGCTAAGTGTGAACAGCGCCTGCTCAAAAATGGGGTAGTCCCAAGTGCTAAAATCTATGTCCGCAAGGTCTAACAAGTAGCCTAATTCTACTTGCTTATAGATTTCAGTTAGCAGTGCGTTTATAAAAGGTTTCATATTGTTTAAAACATCTTGTATCCTAAAATCTTTTATTGCTTTAACCGCACCGCTATCTATATCCGATATACTTAATTCTATATCATAAAAACCGTTAATTGAAATATCTAAGTTTTGTTCAAGCATCACTTGAAAGTCTAATCCAAACATACTTTCGGCGTCTTGGACAGTCATATCGGCGTAATCGTCGGTATAATCTTTCAGTGCTTTAACAATATCATTTGGTGTCTTGTTAGTTGTTTCAAAAGGTAGGAAGCCGAGGTCTACCCCCAGCATTTTGCTAAAATCATCAACTTTATAGGCGTAGTAAAAATAAGATACAACTAGTCCACCACAAAAAATCAAAACAAATAAAGCGGAAAACATTCCCATAAAAAAAGCAAGGATGCCGCCACGCTTTTTGTATCGGACAACGCGCCCATAAGAATCTCTTTTCGGATACTCTCCGGTATGAGTATGCTTACTCTTTTTTGAATTGTTTTGATACATTGTTTGGCTTGGTGCTGTCTGATACTCGGGTTCGAAATATCCTTGCTCTAATGGAGGTTCTTGTAAAGAATCCCGCACAAAAACTTCTTCCTGACTGCCATTCGGGAATTGTTTCTCAGGGGTGTTTATGTATCTCTGAGTATGTTCTACTCTTTTTTCTTGCGATTCAGGTGGGGTCTGGTTCTGCGAACCCTCCTCCCTTGATTTTTGGTCCATAATGTTCCTCCAAATATATTTTTCAAAGTTAATCTATTTTTATACTTCAACTATATCTTAATTACACTTAAAAAGCAAATAAAAAAAATAAAACCTTCCATAATGACAAAAAATTTTATTTTTATACTTTATTCTTTGTCGCTTATAAGTTCAACAAAAAAGTGACTTTCAATACCCGAAGCAAAGTGAACTTTTGCTTTATAGCGACCAATAGCCTTTATCGGCTCAATGTCAATTTTGCGTTTTTCTATATCAAAATCCAGTTCTTTTAGTTTCTCAGAAATCTCTTTACTGGAAACCGAACCAAACAATTTCCCATTTTCGCCTACTTTAACCGAAAACTGTAAGGTAATCCCCTTCATTTTATTCGCTACTTCGCGGAAGGCGTTCAGTTGCTCTTGTTTATGAAACTCCTGCGACTGTTTATTCTGATGTATTATGTTTTTATTAACACTATCTGCTATTTGGGCTAACTTCTTTTTTAATAGGAAATTTCGTGCGTAACCATCACTAACAGTTACCAACTCACCTTTTTTTCCTAATTTAGCCACATCTGCCAGTAAAATAACTTCCATATTTTCACCCTCCTGTTAAATATGTTACAAGATTTTTGGTATAAAGTCAAATGTTATGTTTAAAATAAAGGAATAGGATGGAAGGATAATATGGATATAAAATGTAGAAGAACAACTTGTTGTTTTAATAAGGGGCATACCTGCTGTTCCCCAAAGGTGGATATAACTTCAAAAGCAGTTTGTTCCACTTATGAGAAAGATGAACAGGTAGATAACCTTGATTTAAGTAGGGGGATGTTTGAGTCCGCTCCGGAATATGCTAATTTCCGTCACATAAAAAATGTGGCTTTACGGTGCAATGCTGCAAGGTGCATTTTTAATAAAGAGGGGAAATGTAGGGCAAATGGAATAACTGTTATAGACCAACACGAAGAAAGTAAGTGTGGAAGTTTTATACTAGATTTATAAAGTGAATATTTTTTAGCCAGTGTTTAATTTTTTAAAGCGTGGTTGTGGAGGTTTTATACTAGATTTATAAAGTGAATATTGAGGTAGGCTAAACTGCCTTAATCTTTTAAAGGGCTTATAATGAAAGGGTATCATCAAAAATGCTACCAATCACCGAGAAAGCAATCCACCTTAGGGTGTGGTTTACCTCTTTGGAAAAGTTGTATTTACAAAACTTGCTTTCTGAAAAACTGCAAATTTATTTTTAAAGAGCAGTTCAAGCAAGGGAGGAAATAGTACCTTTATAGTTTTGTGAAATCAATCAGTTCAATATCTTTCCAGACATTTTTTTCAAACGCTTCTTTCAAATGAAGTAATTCCTGCTCACGCGCAAGGTAGTTTGTTTGCGAGGTGGTATATTCATCTATATAACCTGCTGTGGTCATAAGTTCAGCAGTCCCTGCCTTATCCTTGATGGATAGGGCGATGCTTTGTAGGGTGTTTATTGTAGGGGCATATCCGTTGTGAAATTCCTCTATAAAAAAATCTGTGGTTTTCAATCCCCGTTCCTGTGCTAAAAGAGCGCCTCCTTTATTCATTGAGCGAACAGGTAGTTCGAACTCCTTAGCCAACTCTAAGTATGCGGTATAAACTTCATTTGAGGAATAAAAATAGTGGTGAAAATCTAAGTGGGAGGGGGTTATCCCATAGTCATAGAACTTTTTAATTTGTTCTTTTAATTCAATTTTTACTTCATTGTATTTTGCGTAAAAAGGCATAGAGCACATATAGTGAAAATTGCCATTGTATTCAACTAAACTGTTCACTTTATTGTTAGGTGAGAGTGGGGCTAAGTAGGTCAAATTTAAGTGCACACCTACATTTTTAAAATTATTTTCCTTTATCAACTGGACGGCTTGTTCGGTATATTTGGCATTCATAAAAAGAGAGGCACTAGATAAAAAACCTGCTTTCAGCCCCTCACATATACCTTTATTTATACTTTCGGACATTCCGAAGTCTTCTGCATTTATTATTAGTTTCATAGACCACCTAATGAATACTTATCAAAACATTTCCGTTTTTTAAAAAAGTTGAACTGTTTAAGAAAGAGTTTGGGAAGTAAAAAAGATTTAGAAATAGTTTGGCGAATTTGAAAACGACAAGAAAGTAAAGCATTATTTTAATAGAAAAAAAATTGCAGTTGCGTGCAATTTTTTAAAAACCTATTCCTGAGTCTTTTGTGCACCGCTTAGCAAGAGTGCCAAGGATGCCTTTTTACGACTAGCAGTGTTCGGATGATATATTCCATCCAACCTTGCACGGTCAATCAAACTAAAAATTAGGCTTAATTGCTTTTGAGCATCCTCAAAACTCTTTGCAGTTATGTAGTCTTTGTATTTACGAATTTGAGTTGCAATAGCAGTTTTCTTAGATTTATTTGCTTGACGAGCAATTTCGCTTGTTACAATTCTTTTTTTCTGTGATTTAATGTTTGCCACTTGATTTGTTCTCCTTATAAAATATAGCACATTTTACCACAAAAAACTTCTAAAATCAAGAGATATACAGCATTTTTTTGGAAATAATATAAATATGAACAAAAAACACACCTCTTTTTATTCTGATTTAATAGATGAACAGATAAATGCAGCCTCTGACCTTGCGTTTGGTGACTTAACCAAAAAGGGTAAATATAACTTAGAAAAATTTGAGTTTAACATAGGGACACCCGAACTTGCAGAAAAAATAGGCAAAGCACAAGGCTTTTACACTACAATAAATTGTAGTAAAGTTTTGCCTCATCTTGTTGAAGCACAAAAATATGTTGCGGAGGAAATAGCGGATAGTTTAAGGGTATTTTTTGCCCGTGCATCCTCAAAAGTTAAACCTAAATTTATGGTTATTGGGTTGGGCAATGCTGGAATGGTGGCAGATAGTTTAGGAATCGCGGTGACAAGTAGGTTAGTCGCTACCACTCAGATACCTAGGGAATTATCTGCTCCGCTTGGAAATTTATGCTTTCTTAATACAGGGGTAGGTGCGGTAACCGGAATATCTTCTTTTGATATTATAAAAAGCGTAAGTGAGCGAATTAAGCCAGATATTATTTTGGCTATTGATGCTTTGGTGGCACATAATCCCAACCGCTTAGGAAGTAGTTTTCAGATTTCAGATAGTGGAATTACTCCGGGGGCAGGAGTGGAGAATTTTTTACAACCACTAAACAAAGAAAGTTTAGGCTGTTCAGTTTTAGCCTTGGGTGTGCCTATGATGATAAGCGGTAGAAATCTATGCGACAGCGTGCAAACAGGGCTAGGTAAAAAGATTTTCACCCCCAAAGAAGTGGACTTATATATAGATAAATGTGCAAGAACCATAGCACACGCTATAAATCTTGCCATTCACGGTAAAGAGTATGAGGGGTATAGGTAAGACTAAAATAATTTTCAGTTTACAACTTTCATATTTAGCATAAAGGCTGAGGAATAGGGTTTTATGAGTGGGGGGAAGTTAAGAGTAGATAGGTGTGTATGGTGGGGTTGTGCACAGTAAAAGATGTGAGGGATATAGTTGGGAGAGTAGGGTGAATAGATAGTTCTAGCAAAGCGTGAGAGATTAAGGGGCAGACAGTTACAAACAAGGTTTTATGTTATTACAAACAAG
>CAYJAI010000005.1:19326-27264 GCA_964368395.1 uncultured Christensenella sp.
TTACAAACAAGGCTTTATCGTATTACAAAAAGGTTTTATCCCACTTACAAACAAGGTTTTATGTTATTTACAAAAAGGTTTAATCGCACTTACAAACAAGGTTTTTGCTTGGTTACAAAAAAGGCGGTAATTTCATAGAATAGTATGTATGAAGAATTTAGCCATAAACAGACCTAATCTTTTTATTGACAGCGGACTTGGTGGTTTGACTACACTATTTCAGACGCAGGAATTGCTTCCTAATGAAAATTTTGTGTATTGTGCTGATTTTAAGAATGCTCCGTATGGTAACAAAACGCCTACTCAAATTCAGAGAATCATATTATGCAACTTAAAGCAGTTTTACGCAGAGTTCCTTCCTAAAAGTGTGGTTTTCGCCTGCAATACAGCGACAGCAACCTCTATCCAAAAGGTTAGAGAAGTCTTCCCTAATTTAATAATTGTGGGTGCAGAGCCAGCAATAAAGCCTGCTTTACGCAAGAGAAAGAAAAATATTTTAGTGTTGGGAACACCTACAACCTTAGAGCATAGTGCGCTTATAAAGTTTTTACGAATGAATGAGTTTTCCGCCTTGAAATTCTATGCGCTACCTGAGTTGGCAACCTTGATAGACAAATATTATTTAAATTATCCGCAATATATACATAAATATTTGACTGAGAAATTATCTCAGTTCAAAGATATGTTTGATGGCGTAGTGCTTGGTTGCACGCACTATACCATAGTTCAAGAGGAGATAAAAGAAATTTTAGGTGATGTTACTCTGTTTGAATCTAATTTAGGCATAGCAAAAAGGCTGAAACAGTGTCTGAGTGTGTTGGATATGCTGAATGATAAGGGAGGAAAGGTTGAATTATGGTCTACGGATAGAGATGAGCAAAATTTACTTCTACAAAATTATCAATTTTTATCAGAAAGGAGAAAAAAATATGTGCGGTTTAGTGGGATACGCAGGTAAGCGTCCAGTTATAGATGTTTTGATGAGTTCGCTTGAACGGCTGGAATATCGAGGGTGCGATTCGGCAGGGATTGTTATAAATCAAATTAGCCATCTAACCACGGAAAAAAGTGAAGGTTTAGTAATTAACCTACAAAATAAAATAGAGGGAAAAAGTTTTCAAGGAACTAGCGGAATGGGGCATATTCGTTGGGCAACACACGGAGAACCAAACGAAAAGAATGCACATCCTCATCTTAGTCAAGATGGGCATATTGCTTTGATACATAATGGAATTATAGAAAATTTCAGCCAGTTAAAAGAGGGTATGAAAGAGGTTCTTTTTCAGTCAGATACGGATACCGAAGTTGTGGTGCAGATGTTGGGAAAAGAGATAACAGCAAAAAGTGATGAAAAACATATTTTGCAAATGATTAGCAAAGTTTGTCAGCAACTGAAAGGTGCTTATGCTTTTGGTATAATGGTGGAGCATATGCCGGATAAAGTTTATTTTGCCAAAAAGAGTAGTTCTCTAATTATAGGGTGCGGGAAAGGTGAAAATTTTATTACAAGTGATGTTCCTGCAATTCTTTCTTATACAAATAAAGTTATTTATGTCCAGGATAATGAGTTAGGCGTTATATCGCCTGAAGAAGTGAAAATTTATGACTTTAAACTTCAACCAAAAAGCAATCTTGTAAAAGAAATAAGTCTTTCACCTCAGCAGGCTTCACTAGACAACTATTCTACTTATATGGAAAAAGAAATTGCTCAGGGCAGTGATGCAATGATAAATACCTTAAACCATTTTATAGAAAATAAAACTGGGCAAAAAATACCTCTTGTAAAACTGGTTGATTTTTCAAATATACACATAGTGGCTTGCGGAACCGCTTTACACGCAGGAAGGATTGCTAAGTTTTTAATAGAGAGGGAATGCCGAATAGGTGTGAGCTTGGACTTTGCCAGTGAATTTAGGTATAAAAAACCTATCATAAATAAAAAAAGTTTATGTTTGTTTATTAGCCAAAGCGGAGAAACCGCAGATACTCTTTCCAGTTTAGAACTTGCAAAAAAGCAAGGGGCATATTGTATAGCCATTACAAATGTTCAGGGTTGCAGTATAAGTCGGATGGCGGATTTTGTGATTTATACCTATGCAGAGGCTGAATTTTCAGTTGCTTCTACAAAGGCGTATGTGGCTCAGATAACCGCGCTTTATGCTTTTATTGAGCAATTCGCCAAAGCGAATGATATAAAAGTTAAGTATAACAAGCAGGAAATTCTTCGCTTAGCAAAAAAACTGGAAAACTGGAATACCACACTAGAATGGAAATATGTTATTCCACAAGTTTGCAAGCAGGAAAGTATGTATTTTATAGGGAGAGGGTTGGATTACTTTTTGGCTATGGAGGGTGCTTTAAAACTAAAAGAAGTAAGTTATATTCATTGTGAAGCCTTTGCTGGCGGTGAGTTGAAGCACGGTAGTTTAGCGCTGATTACCAAAGATAGTTTAGTGGTTGTTTTACTCACGCAAAAAGATTTGATAGATAAAATGCTTAACGCTATTCACGAAATAAAGTCCAGAGGGGCTAGGGTGATTTTGATATCACAATGGACATATTTAAAAAATCAGGTAGATTTTTTTATTACTTTACCTGAGGTGAAAGATATTTTAATGCCTTTCGTTGCCATAAAACCTTTGCAAGAGTTAGCGCTTCTATGCGCAAAGCATAAGGGTTTGAATCCGGATAAACCGCGTAACCTTGCTAAATCAGTTATGGTGGAATAAGGGGGCAGGAACTAAGGATATAAGCAGAATTAAGGCAACAGGAATGAAAGTCACAGAAGTTAAGGATACAACAGGAAATAAAAGGCACTGGAATTAAGAAGATAGCAAAATACATTAAAATTGAATATGAAAAAACATACATTCAGAAAACATAAATTGTTATCAATAAAAGTTAATAGGGTTAACTTGTAGAACAAAACATAATTGTTGTTATCAAGGTTGCTTATATGGAATAAAACATAATTGTTGTTATCAATAATTGTTTATGTAGAGAAAAATATAGTTGGTGTTATCATTATTTACTTAATTCTATGGTAACAAAAAAGATGCTCAGATTGAGCATCTTTTTTAATTGTGTTCGTAAAGTTTATTTTTGGTGATATCTTATTCTTGGCTAGATTTTTTAGGGTATAACAAACATTTCAATCAAAAAACTAAATTCTTAACTTAATATACTATCTTAAATTGCTATAAAGACATTTAGTGATTTACTAAAATTACTATAAAGATGTTATCTAACTAAGTTATATAAAAAATTGCCATAAAAATACTATATAATTAGTTATGCTAAATTGCTATAAAAGTTAGATGACTATTAGCAAACCAGAGATAATTAAAAATTAAGCAAAGTTTCAGTTGTTATTTTAATATATAAGTAAAGAATAAGACAACGCTGAAAAATTCAAATAAAAAACTGTGCGGTCATTTTGAAGAATTATAATCTCGCAGTAACTCTTTTTCAAACTCCCGAAAGGCGACCTTATGGCACATCACTTAATCCTCTTAATGCTGCTGTCTTCCGACTCTGACATAGTTCAAAGCAAGAGATTGCACAAGACCTTGCGTTCAACATTTAAAAAAGAAACTTACTCAACTAAGAATTCCCCTAGATGACTGATCAACCCCGCTGTAGCGGATTGCGGGTTACAGGGCACCGCTAGTTCCCCGTCTAGCACAGTAAAATTATTATACTATAAAATTATTGCTTTTGCAACATTTTTGCCTAATGTTTTTAAAATATGGCTTATCTGTTTAATACGCTATTTTTCATCAATTTTTTCTTAATGCTTGTATGTTGTCAAAAAGTTTGTCTTGTGTTTTTATGCACTGTTGACTACAAACTCAAAGTTCAGTGACTCCTAATCTAAGATATTAAGTAAAGAATAAGATAAAGCAAAAAAACAAAGGTAGTAGTAAAGACTTATCAATATCCTAAAAACCTCAGAGTGAGAGAATTTGATATTCTTAAATTTTTCATAAAATTAAATTGTCTTTTTATGTGGAATATGTTAGAATCTCTTGAAAGAGGGAAGAAAATATGATTATGGAAGAAGGTAAATCAAATGCTAGGCGTTTTATTATTGCCTATAATACTATTGACCAGACTTTAAGGGCTGTTTATAATTTTAAGAGAAATATGACTTTTTCGGATATGATAAGGCGAAGTGTGCCTTTAAATAGCGTTATCCGTAAGTTTGAGGATAAACTGATTGACTATGCGCGATTGCGTAACGCTATTATACACAACAGCAATGAAGAATATGTTATTGCTGAACCTCACGATGATGTGGTGGATGAGATGGAAAGGATAGCCAGAATGGTATCCAGACCACCCTTGGTGGTTGATACAGTTGCTAAGAAGGTTTTAACTATACGAAATGATTTGCCCTTAAAGGAAGTTTTTGTTTTGTTTGCTTCTACCGGATATAAGAATTTACCAGTGTATGAAAATGGTCAAATCTTAGGAATTGCTACACCTTCAAGATTAGTTGAATGGGTAGGAAATGAAATCAAAGAGGAGAACGGAGTGTATCATTTAGAGGATACGCCGGTTTCAAAAATTTTGGATAAAGAAGATTTAGAAACAATGTATTGCATCCGCACTGAACAGTTAACCATTCAGGAAGCGTTGGATTTATTTTATTCTAACCGAAAACTTGGTTCTATTTTAATAACTAAAAATGGTGGACCAAATCAAGAGATACGCGGGATAGTGACCATAGCAGACATAATGGACTTAAACAAAATTGTTGAAGATTATGAATTATAAAATGAAAAATATCAAAGATTATGAACTATAATAGGAGATAGGCTAAAATGTATAACAAGGTAGAAACGAAATTAAATTTACCCGATGTGGATAAGCAGATATTGAGTTTTTGGGAGAAAGATAATACTTTTAAAAAGAGTGTTGAGCAACGAAAAGAGGCTCAGCCTTTTGTGTTTTTTGAAGGGCCTCCCGGTCTTAATGGTATGCCACACATAGGGCATTGTATGGGGCGTGTTTTTAAAGACTTGGTTTTGCGCTATCGAACAATGAAAGGGTTTTTTGTAGAGCGCCGTGCGGGTTGGGATACTCACGGTTTACCAGTTGAGATAAAAGCAGAAAAAGAACTAGGAATAAAAAACAAGCAGGAACTGGAAAAGTTCGGTATGGAAGCCTTTATAGACAAGTGTAAAGAAGTTCTAAATACCTATGAAAAAGTTTGGAGAGAAACTTCTAAAAGTATAGGCTTTTGGGTGGACTTAGATAACGCATACTATACTTTTCACCAAGATTATATAGAAAGTGTTTGGTGGTCTTTGAAAGAAATGTTTGACCGTGGTTTACTAGTAAAGGGATATCGCGTAGCACCTTATTGTGACCGTTGCGGAACTTCTCTTGCTGAACACGAGGTTGCACAGGGATATGTTAAAGTTACTGACCGCACTTTGTATGTGAAGTTTAAAGCGATTGAACAACAGAACACTTATTTTATTGCGTGGACAACAACGCCGTGGACTTTACCTAGTAATGTGGCTTTATGTGTTCATCCTGAACTTAGTTATAGCACAGTAAAGGTGGGGGAGGCTCAATATATAGCAGCGACCTCTTTACTGCCTAAGTTGTTTGAAGAGTATGAAGTTGTCCGCACTTATACCGGACAGGAATTAGTGGGTAAAGAGTATGAGCCACTGTTCACCTTGCCGGACAAATATTATCAGGACAAAAAGGGCTGGTATGTAACTTCTGCTGATTTTGTTACGCTAGGCGATGGTAGCGGCATTGTCCATATCGCACCGGCTTTTGGTGTTGATGATTATAATGTGGCACAAGAATATGATTTGCCTTTTATTCAGTTAGTAGATGAGGCTGGAAATTTTAAAGAGGACACTCCGAACTATGCAGGGATGCAACACAAAAAAGCAAATGATAAAATCATACAAGATTTAAAAGAGAATGGTAAGGTCTTAAAAGAGGAAAAATATATCCACGATTACCCGCATTGCTGGCGTTGTGATACTCCGTTAATGTATTATGCGCGTGAGGGTTGGTTTATAAAAATGAGCGAATTCCGTGAGCAATTAGTGGCAAACAATAATCAAGTAAACTGGTATCCCGAAAGTGCGAAAGAGGGGCGTATGGGCAACTTTTTAGCAAACGAAAGAGATTGGAATTTGTCGCGGGATCGTTACTGGTCTACTCCTCTAAATGTTTGGGTCTGCTCTAAATGTAGCAAAACTATTGCGGTAGGCAGTAAAAAAGAATTGCAAGAGTTGAGCGGAAATAAAGAGGATTTTGAACTGCACCGCCCTTATGTGGATAGGGTGACTATTCCGTGTGAATGCGGTAGTGAAATGTGTCGTGTTCCTCAGGTTATTGATGTTTGGTATGAAAGTGGTGCTATGCCTTTTGCTTCGTGGCATTATCCTTTTGAAAATAAGGATATTTTTGAACAAAGGCAAGTGGCTGATTTTATACTTGAAGGACAAGACCAGACAAGGGGCTGGTTTCATTCTTTACAGGCTATAAGCACTGTTCTGTTTGATAAAACGCCGTATAAAAACTGCGTTATGACTGGTTTAGTGTTGGATAAAAAAGGCAACAAGATGAGTAAGAGCCTAGGAAATGTAGTAGATGCTGTGGAGATTTGTGAGAAATACGGTGCAGATGTTTTTCGTTGGTTTTTTGCTTCAAATGCACTTCCTTGGCAGAGTGTTCCTTTTAGCGAGGATGGCTTAGTAGAAGTTCAGCGAAAAATGGTAGGCACTTTATGGAATGTATATTCTTTCTTTGTTTTGTATGCCAACATAGATAATTTTGAGGGCGGAAAAACAATTTTAAACAAGGATAAACTCACCATAATGGACCGCTGGATTCTAAGTGAACAGAATGCTTTGATTGCGGAGGTTACTCAGAATATGGACAACTATAACTGGACGCAAGCCACTAGACAAATAGAAAGTTTTGTGGAAAATTTATCCAACTGGTATGTTCGCCGTTGCCGTGAACGATTTTGGGTGGATGGCGAAAGCGCAGATAAGACAATGGCTTTTGAAACGCTGTATACTGTGTTAGTTAATTTGGTTAAACTAACTGCCCCTGTTATGCCTTTTTTAAGCGATTATATATATCAGAACCTTACACACTATAAAGGCAGTGTTCATCTATGCGATTATCCGATTTCGGATAGTAAATGGATAGATGTTTCCTTGCAAGAGCGAATGAAGTGGGTGATAAACATTGTAGAATTAGCCCGTTCTGCGCGCGCTACTTCAAATCTAAAAGTTCGTCAGCCCCTAGCCAGAATGTTGGTGCATATTACAGAAAAAGTTCACTTCACCGATGAAGGGTTAAACATAATTGCAGAAGATATAAATGTTAAAAAAGTGGAGTTTATAAAAGATACAGAAAAGTATTTAGACTTTGAGTTGAAACCACAACTTAAAACATTAGGCCCAAAATACGGAGTTAAACTAGGTGAGATAAGGCAGTTTTTACAAAATTGTGACACCTCTGCGATAGTTTCTTCTTTACAAAAAGGAAAAGCAATTAAGGTTTCAGAGGATATTGAACTGAGTGCGGAAGATGTTCTTATATACACCAAAAGCAAAGGGACTTTCACCGCTGAATCTAAGTATGGCGTAACTGTGGTTTTGGATACCGATTTAACGCCACAGTTAATTCAAGAAGGGCATATGCGTGAGGTAATAAGTAAGATACAAACTATGCGTAAAGAATCAAACTTTGAAGTTGAGGACAACATAGAGGTGACTTATAACGCAGAGCCTGAACTGGTTGCGGTTATTGAAGAGAATAAAGCAGAAATTTGCCGTGTAACCTTATCTAAACTTTTTGAGCAAGGGGAAAGTGATGCTCCTGAAATAGATATAAATGGTATGAAGGCTAAATTTAGTTTAAAAAAGGCTGAATAGTAATTGCCAAATA
>CAYJAI010000005.1:27364-32857 GCA_964368395.1 uncultured Christensenella sp.
TTGCCAAATAGTGGCGGTTGAATAGTAGTGGCCGAATAGTGGGTGTCCTATTAGGGGCTTTAAATGTTTTTTATTTAATTACTGGACAAGTAAAACCAAAGTTAATGCGGAATGAATGTTTTAGTTAATTTAGTAAATAGAATTTTGATATAGTTATAAAAGATAAACCAATAATAGTAAAGGGTGGAGTGAATGGAAAACTGTCTTTGGATAGATAATCATATTTTAGTGGTTGCTAAAAATCACAATATAGGATTTGAAGAATTTAAGCAAAACATTATAAAACAATTAACCGAAAAGGGGATGAAAAGCAGTTATTTGGAGTCCTTAATTCCCATATGCGCTGAGGCAAGCGGTTTAGTAGTCTTTGCTCTTTCAAGCAAGGCAAAAGATAGGCTGGAACAACAGATAGCCGAACAAGATTTTATGACTAAATATTTGGCGGTATGCGTTGGTTCACCTCGGGAGCGGAATGGTTTAGAGGCTGGACATATCCACCTTAATACTAAAACAGGGCTTTTAGAAAGAATTCCTCAGTTAAATCAGGATGCTATGAAAATGTATGACCGTTGGATGCTTTTAGAGCAAAATTCAAAAATATCTTTAATATGTAGTGAGGGTGGCTTAAAACACTCGGATGAAGTTCGTTTTGTTATGGCGTCCGCAGGTAGTCCTATTTTTGGTGATAAGTTATATAAAGGGGACAGTTTGGCAAAAGATACTAATATGGCATTAACTTTAACTGAGGTTAAATTTATTCATCCTATAACAGATAAAAATCTGATTTTTCGGACATATCCTGCTTTGGAAAAAAAGCCGTGGTCCTTTTTCAATGTGGAAAAGCATTTAAAAATATAGTGTAGAAAAATCCTTTCGTTATTGACATATAGCCTGATTTTTGTTACAATCAAACTAATTAAAGAGGAGAAAAGATGCCGGGATATAAAATTGTTTTTAGAATAATCTTAGTTTTGGCGGTGCTATTTGGTATCGGATACGGTATATTCTATCTGGTTAAACTGAGCAATAACCGTTTATCTACTTTTTATATATACACCAATATCACTAGTAGTAAAGAGAATGTTTTTTTAGAGGAAAACACGGCTGAGGATGATGGCTTTATTCAGTTTATTAGTGAAAACGATTCTTCCTTTGAGCAAACATATTCTTTTTATATCGCCCAAAAGTTGGTTTTGGATGAAATAGGTTATAATTTATATTTTGCGAAAAATAGAGCAACAGGTAAGGCGGAAGTGGAGAGCAAACTATATCAATATGAAGAGGCTATGCAAGTAGCCAGTCAGCAAGTGCAAATCTTTTTGGAAAGACAAGAGGTTTTTCAAAGTTCAGATGGTATTTCTAATGAAGAAAAAGAAGTTTTAAAAAATCTTGCAACTGTTGCAAAAGAGAAATTGATTGTTCAGGCAAATAAATTAGTGGAACTAAACTCGGTTATGATACCTTTTGTAGTAAAATCCAGTTTGGGCGGGGATGTTACTTCTTCTTTAAAGTATTCTATACTAGATGCCTTGCATAATCAGTCTGCTTTATTAGGGGAGTGCTTGTCTAGTGATAATATAACCCTTGATGAAATGAGCGCAGTGCTAAAAGATAATAAAAGTGCACTACTAAAATATAAAAACAATAAGGCAAATGGTTTTTCTGAGCATACTACCGCGGGAAGTGATGCTTCTAACTTTGTTGGAGGGTATAATTCGCTGTCCGAAAGCGACAAAACAGAGTTTCTTAATGCCTATGATAAAAAGCAGTTTGTGGATGCGGAGAGTGATGAGACATTGATTGCTAACTTGCGGTTTATCAACAAATTTTTAGGTTGGGGGGTGTAATATGAAAAAATGGATGTATCCCTTAATATGTGTTTTTTGTATGTGTTCCGTTTTCCTTTTTGCCGGATGTGGTCGCGATTACACCTATGAGGAAGTCACACAGGAATATGCGAGTATTATAGAGCAGTATAAAGGAACTTTTTTCGACCAAAATGAAAATTTAAGTTTTTCGTATGGCGCTGAATTACAGTCCTTGATTGATAGTGCTTCGCCTGAAAATCAACTATCCAAATTATCAAAAAATCTTAGTAGCGAGCAGGCTGTTTTTGAGCCCGTATTAAGAAATGGTTTTGAGGCGGTTCAATTTTATATCAATTCTACCAATGTAAAAACGGATAAAGTTCCATCTAGCACTTTTAATTCTTTATACGGAAAATTAGAGGTTTTGAAAGGTGAATTTAAAAGTTTGAAAGCGAGTAAAGAGCGTTTGGAAAGTATAGCCTCCGGAGAGAGTGCTAACAAGTTAGAGCAAATAAGCAACTGGTTGCCTAAGTATCAGGAAGAGTTCCACAAAACCATAGTTGCGAGCAATGCTTTTGCTATGGAGTATGTTTATGCTTACCAAGACTATATGGATGAAGGGTTAAGAAAAGAGGGAAGGTTATCTCCTGCTGATGTTCAGTTAGAATATGCCACAAAGTTAGTTGAGTCCGCAGATATATATACAAAACTTATTCTCAGCCAAATAGAAAATAAAGTGGTAACAGAGGATGCAAATTTCTCAAAGGATACTTTACAAAACTTTTTAGATGTTAAAAGCATCTTCAAAAGCGAGGATTTTCAGTATATTTTGACCAAAAATCAGACTGATGCTGAAAGGGATATGATGAGTGCGTATGATGAAATCAGGGGGTATAATAGTTTATACAAAAAGAATTTGAACAGCGTGTATTCCATTATTGCCACTCAGAATTTAGAGCAGTTATGGGTAGAAAGTTCGGAGCAATCTTTAAGCGATGAACAAAAAGCCTCTTTAAACAAGGTGACCGAATTTTTAGAAACAGACTGGGTCATAATAAATAATTTTTTGAAAAATTTATCAGATGAAATAAAGGATTGGAATGAATAAAATGGATTATAATCAATTAGCAGAGTTGCTTTTTCCTGAAATAGAAAAAACCCCGAACTTTTGGGAGGAAAAATATCCCCTACGCGAACTACCCGCAAAGGCTGAGGTGACGCGTTATGCTCCAAGTCCGACAGGATTTGTTCATTTTGGTGCTTTGTATACCAGTTTAATAAATGTTCTAATGGCAAGAAAAACGCAAGGGGTGGTGTTTTTACGCATAGAAGATACGGATAAAAAACGCGAGTTGGAGGGTGCAGTAAATGATATTGTGCAAACTTTGAAATCTTTTGACCTTAATTTTGATGAGGGAGTAAACGGGCAGGGGGAGTATGGCCCATATGTTCAGAGTGAGCGAATGGAAATATACAAAACCTTCGCAAAAGAGTTGGTTCGGCAAGGGAAGGCTTATCCCTGTTTTTGTTCTGAAACAGATTTGGAGCAAATGCGAACGAATCAGGAAAAGAGTAAGCAGAGATTTGGATACTATGGTGAGTTTGCTCAATGTAGAAGTTTAAGTTTTGAGCAAATTAAAGGAAACATACAAAACAAGAAGAAGTTTGTTTTACGCTTTAAAAGTCCGTATACTGTTCAAGACCGAATAAAAACTTTTGATTTAATTCGTGGCGAACGAGAGATTCCTCAAAATGAAAATGATGTTATTATATTAAAGTCTAACGGATTACCTCCGTATAATTTTGCTCATATTGTAGATGACCATCTAATGCGAACCACCTTAGTTGTCCGTGGCGATGAGTGGTTGGCAAGTTTAGTGGAGCATTTACAACTTTTTGAAGCCTTAGGTTGGACTCCGCCAAAATATGCGCACATTGCGCCTATACAAAAGATAGATGAGAATGAAAATCGTAGAAAACTAAGTAAGCGAAAAGACCCAGAGGCTAATGTTCAATATTTTGCTGAACGGGGATATCCGGCACAGGCTGTTAAAGATTATTTGATGACCTTAGCCAACAGTGATTTTGAGGATTGGCGTTTGGCTAATCCCAAAGCAAGTATTTTAGACTTCCCTTTTGATATCACGAAAATGAATACTAGTGGTGCATTATTTGACCTTGCAAAGTTGGATGATATAAGTAAAAACTATATCAGCCTTTTAAGTGCGAAAGAAGTTTATGATTTCTTTAAGGAGTGGGCTGAGATTTATAATCCAAACCTACTGGACAGTTTAAACCAAAATAAAGATTATTGGATTGCTATTTTAGATATGGATCGTGAAATTGCGAAACCGCGTAAAGATTTAAGTTATTGGTCTGAAATTGAGCCGACTTACCGCTATATGTTTGAAGATGGCTTTGATGAAAGGGTTGGTTTCCCTGCTCAATTTGAGGCAAAAGATATAAAAAACATTTTAACAATGTATCCAACTTTATATAATGAAGAGGATAATCAGGAGCAGTGGTTTGAACGCATAAAGAGTTTGTCCTCGGATATAGGTTTCGCTCGCGAAGTTAAGGATTTTAAGAAAAACCCTGGACAATATAAAGGTCATTGCGGGGATGTGAGCACTATTATTCGCGTCGCCCTCACAGGACGAACAAAGACTACAAACCTATATCACATCTGCAAACTGCTCGGAAAGGAAAGCATACGGGAAAGGTTTACAAAAATTTACAACAGTATAAAGTTGTGAGATTTCATAGTATTAGACGGATAGTTTATTAAGTCAAATTGTCCGTCTATTTTTCTGTTAAAAAGGTATTAAAAAGAGGAGTTATCAAAAATAGGGTCAACTTTTATTAAAGATAGGTCGGTAACTGTTAAAAATGGGTCAACTTTTATTAAAGATAGGTCAGCAACTGTCAAAAATGGGGCGATTGCGGTCAAAAGTAGGGGTAATTATTGCTGTTAAAAAAGGTTTTACTTCTGTCAAAAGCAGGGATAATTATTGCTGTCAAAAATGGGTTAATTGCGGTCAAAAGTAGGGGTAATTATTGCTGTTAAAAAAGGTTTTACTGCTGTCAAAAGTAGGGGGAATTATTGCGGTCAAAAGTAGGGGCGATTGCTGTTAAAAGTAGGGGCGAGTGCTGTTAGAAATGGGTTAATTGCTGTTAATTTTAGCGGATTTTATATTTTAAAACACAAAAAAACACTTAAAATTTCAGTAGTTGAACCGCCGACTAAGTTGGCTCATACCGCCGAGTAAATTGCTTATACCACCGACTAAGTTGGCTCATACCGCCGAGTAAATTGCTTATACCGCAGACTAAACCGCTCATACCGCCGACTAAATTGCTTATACCACCCATAAATAAGGCGATGTAAGTTGTTAGTAAGAGTAAAAAAAGCACTTAAAATTTCAGTAGGTGAACCGCCGACTAAGTTGGCTCATACCGCCGAGTAAATTGCTTACACCGCAGACTAAACCGCTTATACCACCGACTAAATTGCTTATACCACCGACTAAGTTGCTTATACCACCGACTAAGTTGCTCATATCACCCATAAATAAGGCGATGTAAGTTGTTTGAAAAAACAAAAAAGAACTGAAAAATCAGTCCTTTTAAGTGGTAGGATTGAGTGGACTCGAACCACCGACCCCCACCTTATCAGGGTGGTGCT
>CAYJAI010000006.1:0-15228 GCA_964368395.1 uncultured Christensenella sp.
AGGTGCGTATATGTTACATAAGCGTAAAAAACAAAAACAACAATTAAGAAAAGAGTTGGCTCAACAAAGAGAGGAATTTTCAAGAAGAGAACGAGAACTTCAAAAAGAAGAATCAGAAATTCAAAAAATAGATGAAGTGAAAGAGGAAGAAAAAGAGGACTTGAACGAAGAACAGCCTACCCCTACCCAAGACTTCAACTTATAAAACTAAGAAACAAATCAAAGATTTTAACCTATTAAAATATAAGCAAAGACTGTAAGAAATCTAGCAAGACAACCCACAAAAATATAAACAACCCTACAATAAAAACAAGAGCATAAAATGTTTCTATTGCAAACCTTTAACAAATCAAAAAATCCTAATCTCTTAAAAATAAGCAAATAATACAAAAATAGGCAAAGAATACAAAAGACTTTGTTAAAAACAGGGCATAAAATATTATAACTTTCAATAAAACAGGGCATAAAATATTATAACTTTCTATAAAGCAAGGCATAAAACATTACAACTTTCAATAAAGCAAACATAAAATAATGTATTATGAACTTTCCATTGTTCCTTTTAAAACAAAACACTAACAAAAAAAGAGCCTCTTTAATTATAGAGACTCTTTTTCTTTTTAAAAATATTCTTTAATTCTTTATATTTTTAAATTATATATGCAATTCTTTTGTGTTTGAGTTATAAAAAATTGAAAATTTGGATTTATTTTGAGATACTATTGTTAATCTTTCAAAAACCAAAACCTTTTGACTTAAATTAAAGACTTTGCTCTACGGGCTGTCCTCTGTCATCATACTGAACATCGCTTTTTTCAAGTTTAATTTCCCCGCTTTCTATTTTCGGCCTCAAATAATCCACATATTCTTTCATATTTAAAACATTTTTTGCATCCGAAAGAATCACCATATTCAAAAAGAATTCGCCACTTTTATTTGCGCTCTTTATAGCCTTTTTATATATCTGTTCGTATTCATATTTACTATAATTTTCAGGCGCTTTGAGTGTAGATTGACTTCTAGCCAGTTGCCATACTGGTATTTGCTTTACTTCATCACAACTGAATTTCTGGAAATGCTCTGATTGATATATTTTTTCGTATAAACTTTTTTCCATTATCTCATTAAACTGATAATCTACAACATATGTTTTATTTTCATCCACTTTAAATCCGTCTGAAATAGATTTATTAGAAACAATATTTTTCTTCAAAATCTCTTCGCCCTCAACCTCTAAATATGAGTGATTCCAAACAGGTTCCACACTATCATAATCTCTGGATATCTGATACATCCAATTCATACTATCAAAATCGCTTCTCTTGTTGGCTAAGAAAACCGAGTTTAATGCTAAACTTTTTAAATTAGCATACACCCAGTTAAAATTATCCAAGACTAAACTTAAACCAAAAACTATTTGATGGCATCTACCTCTTGATGTAGACTCTAAATCACTTTTTATAAATTTATCAATAGGCGTTCCGAACATATGTGTTTTCTGTAAAGCATTATTATCAAAACAAGTGTTGAGAGTGCCTATTTTTCCTTTTTTATATTCCTTTTGTCTTAACTTCTTCAAAATATTCAGATATTCCATATCTCTTACATTGATTAGAATATTGTTGTAATATTCAGTTTGCCCCTCCATTTGGTTCGCTATTTTATAGTTAGTAAAGTCTTTTTTAGTTAAAGTCATTCTTTTACCTCTTGTTAACATATGACCGCTCCTTTTTAAAAACATCTTTAATATTGTAGCATATGCGCCTACTTTTGGCAATACCTAAAATTTAAAATTTATGAAATGTAGCACAAAACACCTATAAAATGGGCTCTTCTGAAATTTAAACAACAAAAAACAAGAATTAGCAAACTTTTTCTTGTTTTTTTTATTGACATTAGATGAACTTTAATGTATAATATATTTACATTATTTTTTATGAGGTCTAAATATTATGAAACAAAACATACATCCAGAATATAACGAAGTAAAAGTAGTCTGTGCTTGTGGTGAATCCTTTACCACAAAGTCTACTTATGCAAAAGGTGAAGTTTTAAAGTTGGACATTTGCAACAAATGCCATCCTTTTTTCACTGGAAAGCAAAAGTTGGTAGATACTGCTGGTCGTGTTGAAAAGTTTAACAAAAAATACAACATTGCAGATAAAGCAACCAAAGAATAGCGTATCAAATATCAAAATAGATGCTAGTTTTAGCGTCTATTTTTTATTTTGTTAAGGAGACTTTATGCAAACTATATCCCTTGAAAAATATGTTGAAAAGGCAAAAAAAAGTTTGGATAAAAATGGGGTAAGAGACTTAAAATGGTTAACTGAACATATGCCTGAACAATTAAACGCCCAACAAAAATCTTTGCTGGACACGCAACTCCACCAATTAAAACAAGGCACTCCACTTGCTTATATTATGGGGTATGTCCCTTTTTACAACTGTAAAATAAAGGTGAATCAAAGCACTTTGATACCGCGACCCGAAACTGAATTACTGGTGGATATGCTTGTGCAAAACCTTAGTAGTAATACTAACTATAAGAGCAGTTCAAGCAAGGACAACAAGAGAACAAAAGGTAGTGATTTAAAGTCAAGCCAAAGTTCTAATTGCTTGTCCTCTCAGATATATATGGGAAAAGATATTCAAGTTCTAGACCTTTGTAGCGGTAGCGGATGCATTGCTGTCGCACTGCAAAAAGCCCTTAATTGTAAAGTGGATGCTGTGGAAATTGATTCAAACTGTTGTTCTATCATAAAACAAAACGCCAAACTTAATGACACACAAGTTGAAGTAATACAAAGCAATATGTTTGATAAAGTGACCAAAAAGTATGATTTGATAGTGTCTAATCCTCCTTATATTAGCACTAAATCAATTACCCATCTAGACCGAAGTGTGCGGGATTTTGAGCCTATAAAAGCCCTAGATGGTGGTGAAGATGGACTGGATTTTTATCGCATTATATGCAATCAAAGCATCCACCACTTAAAGGAAGACGGGCAACTTGCCTTAGAGATAGGCTTTGACCAAAGTGAAAGCATAGTTAATCTATTAAGAAAATATTTCAAGAATATTGAAGTAAAAAGAGATTATAGTAATTTAACACGCTTTGTGCTGGCGAAAATAAAATAAAGATAAAAGTTTAAAATACAATAGTGGAATTACACCAAAGTTTCCACATATAACCGCAACAAAATGAATAAAATAAAGGTGAAAATATGATAGAGAAATTAAAAGAAATAAAAGATAGATATGATTTTTTAGTCCAGCAATCTTATAATCCCGAAATTACCAACAATATAGAAGAGTGGAAAAAAATCAATAAAGAGCAAAGCAGTTTGGAAGAATATGCTCAACTTTATGATGAATATGTTGCTACTCAACAAAGTTTAGAAAGTGCAAAAGCCGTTCTAGAAGAGAGCACGGATAGTGAAATGCTAGAAATGGCAAAGGCTGAGGTGGATGAGTTACTAGAAAAAATAGAAGTGCTAGATGGTCGAGTTAAAGTTGCATTATTGCCTAAGGATAGTCGAGATGATAGTAAAATAGTCTATCTAGAAGTTCGAGGCGGTGCAGGCGGTGATGAGTCTAGTCTGTTTGCTGCCCAACTTTTCAATATGTATAAAAAATATGCCGAAAAGCAAGGTTGGGAGGTGAATATCACCGAATTCAACGAAACCGAAGTTGGCGGCATTCGGCAAGCCGTTATGATGATAAAAGGAAAAGGCTCTTATAAAAGACTAAAATTTGAAAGTGGTGTTCATCGAGTCCAACGAGTTCCCGAAACAGAGTCACAAGGGCGAGTGCACACTAGCACGGCAACTGTTGCAGTTCTGCCTGAGGTAGATGAGGTGGATTTTGTGATTGAGGACAAAGATTTGCGAATTGATGTCTACCGAAGCACTGGCTGTGGCGGGCAAGGAGTTAACACTACCGATTCCGCGGTGCGTATAACCCACCTTCCCACAAAAATAGTGGTTACTTGTCAAGATGAACGAAGTCAAATTAAAAACCGTGAAAAAGCAATGAACATATTAAAGGCTAAACTACACGATTTTTATGAGGAAAAAGCGGTATCCGAACACGCACAAGAGCGTAAACAACAGGTAGGAACAGGTGACCGAAGCGAAAGAATTCGGACATATAACTTCCCTCAAAGTCGAATTACTGACCACCGAATAGGCTTATCTCAACACAATATAGTTGAATTTATGTTAGGTGATATAGATAGTATGCTGGATGCTTTACACATTGCAGACCAAAAAATAAAACTAGAAAATGCTGCAAAGTAATTTTTCTATAATATCAATTATACTAAAACGACTTTTAAAATTGATATAAAAAATTAAAATATTCAGCCATATGAAATCAAGGAAACATTACGGTAATACCAAAAAACTTGCTATTTTTATAGCAAGTTTTTTGTATCTTAAATATCCAGTATAATTTTTAATTTTTATGTCTTTAGTGTTAAATATAGTTCAAAACTTTTATGTCTAACGCTCTCTTAGTCTTTGCGTATCTTAGCATATAACTCTGTATAAAATTACACAGTGTCAAACACAAATAGTATAATTCTTATCTTTAACATTACAACATAGTTTTAAAATCTTTCTTGTGATACTGTCTTTAATTGTGTCTTAGCAAAACAGTTATCTTTGAGTTAAACTATATCTCTTCCATCAATTCTTTTTCATATTTTGAAAAATTATATTCCTGCTGAGCAATTTTCTGAACCTCTTCGTGAACTGCCTGATACTGTGTAGGCACAACACTATTATATCTCTTCAAACCTGTTCCGGCAGGGATAAGTTTTCCGATTATAACATTCTCTTTTAGACCCACTAAGTGGTCCACTTTGCCTTTCATAGCAGCCTCAGTCAACACTCGGCTAGACTCTTGGAAAGATGCCGCAGAAAGGAAGGAGGATACCGCCAAACTTGCCTTAGTTAGCCCTAATAGCACTCTTTTTGCTATTGCAGGCTGTTTTCCTTCCATAACCGCTTTAAGGTTTTGCTCTTCATACTCGTTTATGTCCATAGTTTCGCCCGGAATCATCTCGGTATCACCTGAACTTTCAATTTTAACTTTTCGCAACATACATCGGATAATAATCTCTATATGCTTTTGCTCAATGCTAACGCCCTCACTTCTATATACCTTCAAAACTTCTTTCAGTATATACTCTTGGACATCCTTAACTCCACGCGTTTTTAAAATATCCTGTGGATATAAACTACCTTCGGTTAAAGGTGTTCCACTCTCTATTGCATCTCCGCTTTTCACTCGAATAAAAGAACGCGCAGGAAGTAGATAAGAAACATCTCCATCCTTAGTATGCACTGTAACTTCTTTACGCTTATCCACTTCACGAACCGAAACTTTTCCAGCAACTTCACTTACAATAGCCGCCTCTTTTGGTCGGCGAGCCTCAAATAACTCTACAACACGCGGTAAACCTTGTGTTATATCCGCAGCAACAGCAATACCACTGGAATGCTTTGTCTGCATAGTTAACTGTGTTCCCGGCTCTCCGATAGACTGAGCAGCAACTACTCCTACCGCTTCACCTACCTCTACCATAGTAGTAGAAACAAGGTTACGGCCATAGCATTTTGAACATACTCCATCTTTACATCTACAAGTTAAAATAGTTCTTATGCCCACCTCTTTAATACCAGCCTCTGAGATAGCCTTTGCTTGGTTAGGACGAATCATCTCTCCGCCCTTAACAATAACCGCTTTGGTAGTAGGATGTTTAACATCTTCCAAAGCAACGCGTCCGCTTATTCTTCCCTCTAAGTTTTGCAGAATTTGTTCACCATTACGCAATTCGGAAACCTTTATACCCTTTGGAGATTCTCCCAAAGAAGCAAAACAGTCATCCTCCGAAACTACCACACCGTGTGCAATATCCACAAGCCTACGCGTTAAATACCCAGCATCCGCTGTCTTTAACGCAGTATCCGCAAGACCTTTTCGTCCACCACGCGCGGACATAAAGTATTCCAAAGAACTAAGTCCCTCGCGATAGGAGGAAAGCACAGGTATATCAATTTTCTGACCAGCGGTGTTGGCTATAATACCACGGATACCACAAAGTTGGTTAATCTGGTCATCATTACCACGCGCCTTAGATGTAACAATAACTTTCAAAGAGTTAAATAGGTCTAGATTTCCTACCACCAGAGCCTTAACTTCACCAGTTGCCTGATTCCAAAGTTCGGTGTTCTTATTCACCTTTTCTTCACGCGTTATAAGTCCACGGCCATATAGTTTTTCATTTTGCTGTGTTAAATTCTTATATTTCGCTATAATATCCTTCCTTTCCTCTGGCATTTCCATATCAAATACATTCATAGTTATACCAGATAAAGTTGAATATTTAAATCCTGTTTCTTTTATGAAGTCTACCATTTTAGCAGTGGTTGTTGTGCCGTGAGAAGCATATGTTCGCGCTAAAACCTCTTCCATTTTTCCCTTAGTTACTGGGAAATCAATCTCATACCTTAAAATTTGCTCAGGGTCATTTCGGTCAACATACCCTAAATCCTGAGGAATCCCCTCATTAAATAATATACGACCTACCGTTGTTTTAACTCGACCAGTTATAGTCTTGCCATTCAACTGAGCCTTTCTTCGAACATATATAGGTGCTTGTATGTTCACTAACTTTTCGTGATAAGCCATTTTCGCTTCATCTTCATCCATAAAAAGGTGGCTTTCGCCAGTCATACCCGCTCTTTCTACTGTTATATAATAAAGTCCCAAGGCTACATCCTGGTTTGCGTCTACAATAGGCTTACCCGAAGCAGGTTTAAGTATGTTATTACTTGCAAGCATCAATATACGCGCCTCTGCCCTTGATTCCAAACTTAAAGGAACGTGGATAGCCATAGTATCTCCATCAAAGTCTGCGTTAAATCCTTTACAAACCAATGGGTGCAGTTTTATAGCACGCCCTTCCACCAAAACAGGTTCAAAAGCCTGCAAACTTAAACGGTGAAGTGTTGGCGCACGGTCTAGAATAACTGGGTGATCTTTTATAACATCCTCCAAAATATCCCAAACTTCGGGTCTTTCCCGTTCTACCATTCTTTTAGCACTTTTAACATTTTGTGTAAAGTTCAATTCTACCAGTTTACGCATAACAAAAGGTTTAAACAATTCCAAAGCCATTTCTTTCGGCACACCACACTGATATAACTTCAACTCAGGTCCAACTACTATAACTGAACGACCAGAGTAGTCCACTCTTTTACCTAACAGGTTTTGACGGAAACGACCTTGTTTACCACTAATCATAGCGGTTAAGGATTTCAATTCACGCTGTTTAGCACCTTGAACTGGCTTTCCACGCTTTCCGTTGGCAATTAGAGCATCTACCGCTTCTTGAAGCATACGCTTTTCATTACGGATTATAACATCAGGAGCAGCAAGGTCAATAAGTTTCTTTAAACGATTGTTTCGGTTTATTACTCGTCTATACAAATCGTTCAAATCACTAGCCGCAAAACGCCCACCATCTAATTGTATCATAGGTCTTAAATCAGGCGGAAGCACAGGTAAAACATCTAGAATCATCCAACGCGGATGATTTCCACTTTTGAAAAATCCCTCTACCGTTTCCAACTTCTTTATAGCCTTTAACTTTTTCTGCCCTTTTGAAGTGGCAATAGTTTCTTTTAGTTCATTGGACTCTTTCTCTAAATCTATCTCTTCCAAAAGTTCACGGATAGCCTCTCCTCCCATACCTGCACGGAAAGATTTAGAACCAAACTCTTCAACAGCATCTCTATACTCTTTGTCTGTAACTATCTGCTTTTTCACAAAATTAGTAGTGCCTGGGTCTAACACAATATAACTCGCATAGTATAATACTTGCTCTAAATTTTTAGAGGTTAAATCTAAAATGCTACCCACTCGGCTAGGCACTCCTCGCACAAACCAAATATGTGAAACAGGTGTTGCTAACTCAATATGCCCCATACGCTCACGGCGAACTTTGCTACGAGTTATTTCCACACCACACTTTTCACAGTGATGACCTTTATAGCGGACTCTTTTATACTTTCCACAATGACATTCAAAGTCCTTGCGTGGCCCGAAAATTTTCTCACAAAACAACCCGTTCATTTCAGGTTTTAATGTTCTATAATTTATAGTTTCAGGCTTAGTGACTTCACCATAAGACCATTCTCTTATTTTTTCTGGCGATGCAATACCTATTTGTATAGAATCAAAGTTTTTTAACTCAAACATATTTATTATCTCCCTATTCCTCATCTAAATCATCAAACAATTCACTGGCATTGAAAACATTTTCTTCATCACCAGTCTCTAACTCTGCCTCAGCCACAATATCGTGAGCCTCGCCTTCAATGTCATCAAAACTTAATTCGATTTCCTTAACCTCTGGCTTATCCGACTTACTCAAACTTGGAATCTCTACTTCTTCGTTTGTTAAATCACTAAATAATACTTCTTGATTATTCTCAGTTAAAATTCGCATATCCAACCCTAAGGATTGCAACTCTTTTATAAGCACCTTAAAGCTCTCCGGTATGCCCGGCTCAGCAATAGGATACCCTTTTACAATGCTTTCGTATACCTTAGTTCTACCTGTAACATCATCTGATTTGATAGTTAGCATTTCCTGCAACAAGTTCGCAGCACCATACGCTTCCAAAGCCCATACATCCATCTCACTAAATTTCTGACCACCAAACATAGCCTTACCGCCCAAAGGTTGCGCGGTTACTAATGCATAAGGTCCTATACTACGCGCGTGCATCTTGCTGTCTACCATATGGTTCAATTTTAGCATATACATATGACCTACTGTAATAGGACTGTCGAAAGGCTCTCCTGTCCTACCATCAAACAACTCAACCTTTCCATCCTCACTTAAACCATTCTCTTTGAACAACTGTTGAATAACATTTTCAGTCGCACCATTGAATACTGGTGTTGCCACTTTCCAGCCCAAAGCCTTAGCCACTCGCCCGAAGTGCACTTCTAGCAACTGCCCTATGTTCATACGCGAAGGAACTCCAAGTGGGTTCAAAACTACATCCACTGCCTGACCATTGCTTAGAAAAGGCATATCTTCGCTAGGAATAATAGAGGAAACAATTCCTTTATTACCGTGGCGACCTGCCATTTTATCTCCGATAGAAAGTTTACGCTTTTGAGCAACATATACCTTTACTAACTGATTCACCCCTGCTTCCAATTCATCCTTGTTAGCACGGCTGAATACCTGCACATCCACTACAACTCCGCCACGACCGTGTTGCACGCGTAAAGAAGTATCTCTTACCTCTCGTGCTTTGTCTCCAAAAATTGCCCGCAGCAATCTTTCTTCCGGAGTTAATTCTGTTTCACCTTTCGGTGTTACTTTTCCTACTAAAATATCTCCTGGGCGAACTTCCGCACCCACTCGCACAATACCATTCTCATCCAAATTTTTCAGAGCATCTTCACTCAAATTCGGTATATCTCGTGTAATTTCTTCTGGCCCTAATTTAGTTGTTCGACATTTTATATCCTCTACTTTCAAAGTGATAGAGGTGAACACATCTTCTTTTACTAAACGCTCATTTATAAGAATAGCATCCTCATAGTTATATCCTTCCCAGTTCATAAAGGCTACCAACAAGTTTTTACCTAGCGCTAATTCTCCGCCTTTGGTTGCAAAACCATCTGCAAGAGTTTCTCCCGCCTTAACCTTATCTCCATAATTGACAATAGGCTTCTGGTTTAAACAGGTATCCTGTGTAGTTCGGGTAAATTTCAATAAACCATAATCGTATGGCTTGCCATCATCACCTTTAATGGTGATTTTGTCTGCATCAACATAGTCCACCACTCCATCCACTTCGGACATAACCAAAGAACCATTATCCCGTGCTATACGGTGTTCAAATCCTGTTCCTACTATTGCAGTTTCAGTGGTCATTAGAGGCACTGCCTGCCTTTGGTGGTTGTTTGCTAATAATGCACGAGCAGTATCATCACTTTCCAAAAAAGGAACTAAGGATGTTGATGCGGATATAAACTGTTTAGGGGATATATCTATATAATCTATCTCGTTAGAATGAACCTCAATAAAGCGTTCTTTATAACGACATATAATCATTTTATTCTTAAAGCGTCCTGCCTCATCCAGCGGTTCTATGGCTTGTGCAATTTTGCACTTTTCCTCTACATCTGCCATTAAATATACTATTTCGCTAGTAACTTTACCTGTTTTCTTATCCACTTTACGGTATGGCGTTTCAAGAAATCCATATTCGTTTATTTTCGCATAAGTTGCTAGGGAGTTTATCAAACCTATGGACAATCCTTCCGGAGTCTCAATAGCACAAATTCTTCCATAGTAAGTGTAGTGAATATCACGCACTTCCTCAGTCGCTCTTTGCTTATTAACACCACGCGGTCCAACCGCACTAATCTTTCTTTTCTGAGTAAGTTCGGATAAAGGATTCACCTGATCCATAACCTGAGATAAAGGACTGGTTTTCATAAAGTCCAAAAGGGCTTTGTTAACCGGTCTTGCGCTTACCAAACTTGCAGGAGTTGCTTGTGTTAAATCTTGACCTTGCATAGTTTCACGAGCAAGAGTTGCCAACTTAGACATTCCAGAGTTCAAAGCAATAGACATCAACTCACCTACTGGGCTTATACGCCTGTTAGCAAGGTGGTCAATAACATCTAGCGAACCGATGCCCACTATCAAATCCAATAAATAACTGATGGATGCCAACATATCATCCAGCATCAAATGCCTACCCATCAATTCAAAAGCGTTATCACGAATAGCCTGATTTTTCTCTTCTTTATTCTTTTTGCCTTTGAACAACTCTAATAAAGTTGGGTAGTGAACTTTTTCATTTATCCCTAATTCTTGTGCATTGCACTTGAAAACTGCTTCTAGTTCAACACGATTGTTGCCACGCATATGATGTTTTTTATTACCCGGCAAAAGAACCCAAACTTCATTTATTCCGCTATTTTGAATATCATTAGCCTGTTTTTCAGTTAATTTGATACCCGCCTCAATAACACTCTTATCCGACAAAGTGACTGGCTCTGCTAATTTTAAATCTACCAAACGGGTGGCAAAACTTAATTTTTTATCAAACTTATAACGCCCTACTCTTCCTAAATCATATTTAATACGCGTAAAAAACAAATTGTTTAGATGTGCTCGGATAGCCTCCGCACTAGGCAATTCACTCGGTTTTAATTTTTTACTTAGTTCTAAAAGAGCATCCTCTTCTGTTTTTTGTATTTCTTTGTCCAAAGTGCCCACTATGTAAGGGTTGTCACCGAACAATTTAGCAATTTCTTTATCTGTCCCTAAACCAAAACCTTTTAAGAAAATTCCCAAGGAAATCTTTATTCCACGGTCTACAATTACTCGAAGGGTATCTAGTTGAGTTTGCTCAAACTCTACCCAAGTTCCTCGTGTAGGTATAAGTGTGTTTTTATAAGTGGTTTTACCTGTGGTTTTATCATCCAAAGCCTCATAATACACACTAGGGCTACGAACAATCTGGCTGACTACTACACGGTCTACCCCACTAATCAAAAAAGTGCCGTTAGGTGTCATAAGCGGAACTTCACCAAGCAATATATCTTGATCTACCGTTTCACCTGTTTCCTTTTTCAAAAGGCGTGCACGAACACGAATAGGCGCTACATAACTAAGCGCACGACGACGATATTCAGCAATAGGATACTTTACTGTATCATAATCAATATAGTAATCTAAAAAATGCAACTCTGCCTTACCGCTGAAATCTTCAATAGGTGAAAATTCAGATATAATCTCTCCAATGCCCTTCTCTAAAAATTGTTTGTATGTATCTTTTTGCACTTGAATTAGAAAAGGAACTTCAATAGGCTCCTCTATCCGCTCAAAACTCAACCGCTCTATTTTACCGCATTTTATTTTTTTACACATTTTATTTAGTGCTGTTTCAGACATTTGGAATCTCCTTAAAATTTGCTTTACTACTATCACTCAAACCTAAAAGTATGACAAAAGTTAATAGACACAAAAAAGTATGCAACGCCTGCACCTCATCTATCTGTTGACTGTTGTCAAATATTAAATTTTTTGCTTTTTAAGTGTTTATCAAATCACTCCCCACCATTGGTTCAAATCAACTGAGAAAAATAGTTATGCTAGTATAACATAATATAAAACTAGTGTCAAGGTTTTTTATAAAATATTTTAGAAACATTTTAATATACGCTTAATAATAGCAAAGTAGTGGTAAATTTTCACTTTTTCAGCAAAATTCAGCCAAAAATGAGAGAATTCATACAAATATATGCTTTATATCCGCCAAACTCACAATACCTTGTAATATAATAGATTTTTTTAAAAATAGGTCTTGAAAAAGGGTCTTTTTTGTGTTATTATATATTTAACAGTTTCAAATAAGGAGTTAAAAATGCCTAAAAAACATTACAGAGGAAAAAAGACAAATTATTACAGAAAAACTCAACCAGATAAGAAAACCACAACCTCAACGGGTAGAGTAACTAGACATAATGAACGAGTTTGGGCAAATATCCCGGGGCGGGACATCCCACAAGATACCGCTTTCAGAATTATAGGCAAGGAGAAACTCAAAGAAAGTGATATGTCGCAAAATGAAATTGTGGTTCCGCTTAAAAATGCCCGCTGCCGTTTTCCACAAGACTATCATCTATCCAACCTTCCTATACATATAGAAAGGTCTTGTATGCAAAACTACCACATACCTTTCACAAATGAGCAATTAGGTCAGATGGTAACCTCTCCTAAAATTATAATAGACCGTTGGCATAACTCCTTTGTTTTTGATAACCAAGTGATGCACCGAACTAGTTTTTATGCTATTGCTCCAAACGGATTTGAAGAAGATTTATCCTCAACTAATTCATACCCACCTTTTTTGAACCAAAGTTATATACCTGTTCTATATCGTTTTAGCGTTTCCCAAAATATAAGAAATAAAAGCCATTTCAGCATATCTGTCCACGCCATAGTTGGCGGCAAGGAAGATGGTTGGTTGTTTTTAGCAAGACTGGATAACAACTCTAAAACACCTCATAATTTCGTAAGCGACCCAAAAGTGGATGTTGTTAAAAAATATAATGCTATACCTGTCCCTCAATCCACAGATACCTCAGCGGATAATTTAGAGCAAGAAGAAGTATACAAAAGTGTTATACACAAAATATCCTTTCCTCACCTACATCAAGCAAATACTAACTACGCTTTGGGTGACGACCCTGAAAAAGGCTGTCCTAAATTCCTGAAAAAGTGTGTATCAAATTCTTTTGAAGAAAATTTAGGCTTTATGATGAAAATTTTTCACATACACGATGTCCCGCATTTTTGCTCCAAAGATGCTCGGTTGGAGGATTTAATGGGAAGAAAGCGAAACTCTTTCACCATCAATCCCGAGCCTGACCCAAGTTTTTTAATAAAAGAAATATCCTTGCTAACACAATATAATTCATCAACAGACTATGAAAAAACAGCAGCGAAAATCAATGAGAAAACCACAGAGAGAGGCTATGTAAAAATCAGGAATCAGGACTATGTTAAAAGAGTTTATAAAGACTATGAGCGAATCATTGAGAGAAACTATGGAGAAAACACTGAGAAAAAGGAAGCCTCAACAAACAGTAAATATTATCAGGATTTATCCTTTAAAATGTAAAATGGCTAAGCCATTTTCTTTTTTTTAGTTAAGTTAATTATAAACAACAGTTCCAGCCTTCAAGCAAACTTTCGGATAACACCAAATGATTATAGTTCATACATTTGTCCTTGAAAAAGTATTGTATTTTAGTTGATACATTTGAACTTCAATTTAAAAACATCTTTAATGCTACCTTGTAACTTTGCTTTAAATATTAGCCTCTTATTTTAATGTTGCCTTATGATTTTGATTTAAATATCAACCCATTATGTTAATTCTGCATTAAAAAAATCGAATTTTTCATAATGGTACGCACCTCGTCTTTAAGGGGATAGCCTCAAATTATAAGAGTATTCTATCATAATTTACACATTTACCCTTAGCGATTTAAGCAAGGGAAGCGAGGGAACAAAAGAAAAGTTGTATCACAGTTTTACGGCTTTGCCTTTAAAAGGCATCGTCTTACTTTATGGTTTTACCCTATGACTTTGCCTTTAAAAATCATCATCTTGCTTTATGGTTTTGCCCTATGACTTTGAATTGAACATACGCCTCTTATATTATAACCTTGTTTAAAATAAACGGTCTTTTTATAATGGTCCGCACCTTGCGTTTTGAAAAGATTAATTTGCTATTTATACCTTGTCTTTTTTTTGTTTTTAATGTAAAATGCTTTTATGAAAAACATTTATGGCTTAGTTAGAAAAGCAGTTCAACAATGGAATATGATTGAAGATGGAGACAAAATCGCAATCGGTGTCAGCGGAGGTAAAGATAGTCTAGTCCTATTAGAAACACTTTCCTCTCTTTCCCAACATTACCCGAAAAAGTTTTCTATCTTTGCTATTTCAATAGATATGTTTGATGGCAAAACGGATTTCAGTAAAATTAAAAATTTCTGTGAAAATTTAGGAATAGAGTTTCACCTTTTGCCCACAAAACTTTACGAACTGCTTTTTGAGATTCGTAAAGAAAAAAATCCGTGTAGCCTTTGTGCTAAAATGCGGCGTGGAATGCTATGCAACAAAGCAACCGAACTTGGCTGTAACAAACTTGCACTAGGACACCACGCGGATGACCTGATTGAAACATTTTTTCTCTCCTTGTTTTATCAAGGTAGGCTATCCACTTTTTCACCTGTCACATATTTATCAAGAAGTGAAATAACAGTTATTCGCCCCTTGTTGTTAGTTAGTGAAAAAGATATAATAAAACACGCAAAAAACTTTCCTATAATAGAAAACACTTGCCCCGCAGACAAGCGGACAAAAAGAGAGTTTATAAAAAATAACCTGCAAACACTAGGTTTGAAGATTCCAACAGTGCATAACAGCATTTTTAACGCCATCCTGTCCCCAAACGGTTATCATTTACTTGCAGAAAACAATGAAGATAAAGTTTAATGTTTTATAAACCACAAAAGTGGAATACTATTTATTAAGGGCAATACCCTACCCCCAAACTCCATTTTTAAATAAAGATATATGCTAATAAAAAGCAGAAGAAAGTT
>CAYJAI010000006.1:15328-18011 GCA_964368395.1 uncultured Christensenella sp.
CCCCAAACTCCATTTTTAAATAAAGATATATGCTAATAAAAAGCAGAAGAAAGTTAAAAAACGGCAGAACTACCTTCTAACTCTCTTTTTAAATAAAGATACTAAGGGAATAAAAAGCCCCAACTCTTTAATCATTATAACATTACAAAAAGCATACACTAAGGTGAGGACAGTTCAATCCACTAAACATTCTTATTGACTGAGAAGCTGCTTGCTTTATATAAATAGATTTCGCACATCAATCCGATTGTATAAAGCAACACGGATGCACTAAAATAAAGCAGTATGACACGCCCCACCAGCACATCGCACCCCAAAAGAATACCGCCCTTTTGCTTTGTCCTTTTGCGTTTAGTATCCAAAATTAAAAAATTAGACTTGCAATTTATTGTGTTGTGTGCTACAATTATTGACATAACAAATAAGGAGTAAATTATGGAAAATATCAAAGATTACTATTCTAATTATAGATATTCACCAAGAAAAAATGTTCGAGAGGAGGAAGACCTTTTAGATGAATATAGTGACACCTCTATTGTGCACCCTTATGGTGACTTAGTTCCTTTTTTATATTTCAACTCTTTGATAAAAATGAGAAGAGAGCAGAGGCCCGAATTCTTATTTGAAACAAAGTCCATAAAAATTGAAAGTTTTTCCGCCCCTATAACTGAGTATGGAAAATCATCCAAGCGCAATTATCAAAGCGTGGTTCTTTGTTGCACAAAAGAAGAGCACGATGCAGCGTGTCGTAGAGTTATGTATTTAGATAGCGCTTGGAAAAATCGTGATGTTTACAGCAAAGTCTTTAATATATCTCTAATAAATGCGCATAACGAGTTTCGTGAATTAGGCGAACTTTCTTTGGGTCTTGTTTTTGAGCATCCTAAGAATGATATTTTTCCAACAATTAAACAGCGTTTAGAGGACCAAGACATAACCTTTCACCCGGTCATTCGTAACATAAATAATAAAGAGGTAAATGCTGTCGAAGTAACTTTCACTCACAATGATAGTCCAAATTTAGCACACAGAGAATTTCATCGTTCACTTTTTAGAAAACAGCGAACTTTGTTGAAAAGATTTGTAAACATTGTGGATGGAAAAGCAAATTACTGCATACTCCAACAAAATGGGGACTTCTTTACAAAAGACTCTAATGCTAACTATTTACCTGTAATAAAAAATCAATCAACTCTTAGTAGCATTTCTTTTGAAAATGTCTCTCCTAAGAAAAGCAATCCTTCCTCAGATAAGCGTTCACCTGAAATAAATTTCTAACCATTTACCATCAATCTTAGTGACAACATCTAGATTTCCTCAGATAATTATTTGTCTGGAATAAAGTTTTAACCATCTAGAAAACTATGATACACTGAAATAAATAAAAACTTACTTAGGCATAACAGAACTATAAAAGTTTAATCATAACTAAATATGATACATTGAAATAAACCGCATACTAGTGAACTAGTATGCGGTTTATTATAGTATTTTTAATTTATATTTAAGATGATTTTGTTAGATAATTTTGTTAGATAATTTTGTTAGATGGCTTTGTTTAGATGGCTTTATATTTAAGATAATTTTCAATCGGGCATTCCATCCAACTGCGAATTTATCTTAATAATGGCGTTTTTACATTATGAATAAAATGATTTTGTTAATATGATTTTGTGTTTTAAGATAATTTGTGTGGAATGTTTAGCATATGTTCCTATTTATTCCCACTATTTTAGCCCAAAGTCCTTGCTACTTCACCCTTTATTCAAAGTTCTTATTTTATTCATTCTTTCGCTCAAAGTTCTTATTTTATTCATTCTTTCGCTCAAAGTTCTTGTGTTGCACTCTTTTACTCAGAGCCCTTGTTTTATTTATTATTTTGTTGAGCCCAATCCTCTTTTTTACAATGATAAAATAGTTCACCGTGTATTTGTCCATCCCCACTCCAAAACTCGCACTCAGGGATAAGTCCATCAAAATGAAAACCGCATTTTTCAAAAACTTTTGCACTCTGAAAATTCGCGTCACTACACCTACCACGAAGCAACTTTAAATTTAATGTTTCAAAACAATGTTTCATAATGGCTTTAACCGCTTCTGGAACATATCCTTTACCCCAATATTTTTCGTTTAAAGTATAGCCGATTTCTCTTTCTCTATTTAATATTTCTTCATCATTTTTTCCGTGTATGATAGGTTTTTTATGAAAACCAACACTGCCTATTACTTTATTCTCTTCCTTTAATTCTATTGCAAAAACATCCTCTTTAAAAAGAAACTGGTAAACTATTTTTTTGCTATCCAACAAATCTTTATGCGGTGGATACCCCGTTCTGAGAGCCACATTTGGATTGCTTCCATATTCAAACATATCTTGAACATCTTTTTCAAGCCAAGGACGCAAAATCAATCTCTCTGTTTCTAATGTAGGGATTGCATTATTCTTCATATCAAATACATTCATTTCCTTTTACCTCTCGTATAAATATTTAATTCATTTTAACATATTTTGAAAAAAACCGCTAGCGAAACCCACTCTTTATGCTTGTTTCTTTCACTTAATACCTTTTTACTTAATAATAATTAAGAAGATAAAAAATAATTAAAACAATAGCAATCAAGAAACCCTTCACTTTGGCTATTTTTCTATAACTCAAAAGGAAATCAAAACACAAGAAGAAAA
>CAYJAI010000006.1:18111-22227 GCA_964368395.1 uncultured Christensenella sp.
TTCACTTTGGCTATTTTTCTATAACTCAAAAGGAAATCAAAACACAAGAAGAAAAGCAACCCAAACACAGAACTTAAAGCAATAAGAATTAGGAAAATAAAACAGAACATTAAAACATTAAAAAGGGCTTTGTTTCATTTCAATATTATCTTAGTTTTTTTACTAAAACTCTTGACATAAGCAAATCGGTGTGATAAACTTAATTTGTATTTGATACTTTCTGTGCCTTTTATATTCAATATATTATTTGGCTTTGATTTGAGTATGGGCAAAAATCAAAAAAGAGCAGTTCAGGCAAGGGAACAAAAGGAACTAAACTTTTATCTTATGTTCAAATTTGTTTTTACTGGCAGTTAGACAGCAAAAAACAAGCAAAGTTTTGTTTCATTCAGCCTAGTTGTGATGGCAATCAAAAAGCACACTAAAAGTTAAATGCTCATATATATAATTCTATATCGCGGGGTAGAGCAGTTCGGTAGCTCGTTGGGCTCATAACCCAAAGGTCGTTGGTTCGAATCCATCCCCCGCTACCAGTAGTTTAAAAGGCTTTCCGCCTTTTTTTCTTTTAAAAAGATATCTAGCAAAAAGCAAAATAACACAAAAAAATAAACCTTTTGACACCAGAAAACCATAAAAAAAAGAGCCCATTTAAAATGGACTCTTTTTTTGATTAGCATATCTTTCCTATTTGCAATTTTGCTTTAAAATAAAAATTTAATCTATCTTATCACTATTGATTGCTTCAAAAAACTTTTTAATCTATCTTATCACTATTGATTTATTCAAAAAACTTTTAATCTATCTTGTTATGTTTATGATTTTTATTTTAAAACCTATCTTATTATGTTTATGATTTTCATTTTAAAACCTATCTTATTATGTTTATGATTTTGTTAGGAATGTAGACAACTTTTTTAATGGTGCTATCTTCTAAGGCTAAATTTGGAAAGGTTTCTTTAATTAAAGATAAAAGTTCTTTTTGAGGAATATCCCTATCCACCGAAATAACCCGTGACATTTTTCCGTTAATCTGAATAGGCAGATTTATAACATCTTCTATTAAATATTTAGGATTATATTCAGGCCATTTTTCTTCTAAAATACTGCTGCCAAAAACTTTCTCGAAAACCTCGCTGGTAATATGAGGCGCTAACGGATTCAACAGAATTAAAAACTGCTTTAATTCCTCTTTGGTAATAAACCCATCTTTTCTGACCTCTTTTATAAAAGACATACACGCCGCAATAGCCGTGTTCATCCTCAAATTTTCGATGTCTTCGGATATCATTTTTATTAACTTGTTCAGTTTGTAGATATGCTGGGTAGAAACTTCCTCGCCTTTAATCATCTCGGGCAACTTCCATACACGATTCAAGAAAGAGGTCACCCCCGAAATACCCTCAAAGGTCCACATAACATCATCCTCATAACCGCCTAAAAAGTGCAAATGTAATCGCGCGGTATCCGAACCATACTTCTGGATAACCTCCATAGGCGATACCCCGTTTGCCGAACTTTTACTCATTTTTTTGCCTTGGTCATCCAAAACAAGTCCGCTCCCCATTTTCCAAACAAAGGGTTCACGGGAAGGAACTGCCCCTATTTCATATAAAAAGTTCTGCCAGAAAAAAGCGTATAACACGTGGCGTGTGATATGCTCTGTTCCGCCGGTATAGCAATCCACTTTGCCCCAGTATTTTAATTTTTCCATATCGGCTAGTTTGTCCGAATTGTGCGGATCTATATATCTCAACCAATACCAACTAGACCCCGCCCAGTTGGGCATAGTATCCGTTTCACGGCGTGCCTGCTCTCCACATTTTGGGCACTCACACTTAACCCAACTTTCCACCTTAGCAAGAGGGGAATCTCCTTGTTCGTTAGGTATGTAATCATTCGTCTGAGGTAATGTTAGAGGTAAATCACTTTCTTTTAAAGGAACAATCCCGCACCTATCGCAAAAAACAACTGGAAAAGGCTCTCCCCAATAACGCTGACGATTAAAAGGCCAGTCTTGCATTTTATAATTTATAGTTTTTGAACCCACTTTCATTTGGACAACCTTATCGGCTATCTTTTGCTTTGCCTCCTGCACCGGCATCCCGTTAAACTCATCCGAATTTATCATCTTACTATTTCCCGAAATATATGCGGACTTCTCCACAGCGCACGCACTACACTCACCCTCAATAACTTGAACCATAGGAATATTGTATTGCTTAGCAAAATCATAATCTCGTTGGTCGTGTGAAGGCACTGCCATAACCGCTCCTGAACCATAGTTTGCCAACACAAAATCAGAAATATACACGGGCACTTTGGTATTATTTATAGGATTAACCGCGAACACGCCTTGCAAAATACATCCGCTTTTTTCCTTTTGGTCCGAAAGGCGGTCAAACTCACTACGCAATGATGTTTTTTGTTGATACGCTTCAACCTCGGACAAATTTTGAATTTTATCCTTTAACTGATTCACTAATTGGTTTTCGGGCGCAAGCACTAAAAAAGTTACTCCGTAGATAGTTTCAATGCAGGTAGTAAAAATTTCAACCTCGCCCAACTTGTTTGAACCATCATCCACCAAGCCAAAAGCAACTTGTATCCCCTCACTTTTCCCTATCCAGTTACGCTGAGATTCTTTCAGGCTTTCTCTCATTTGAACTTTGTCAACATTATCTAAAAGTTTATCCGCATACTCTTTCATAGACAAAAACCAGACAAGCCTTTCCTTTTGAACAACCTCTCCGCCACAGCGGTCGCACTTACCATCCTGACTGTCCTCGTTGGATAATACTGTCTTACAATGCTCGCAAAAGTTCACTACTCCTTTTTTCTTATAAGCCTTTCCCTCTTTTAATAATTGCATAAAAATCCACTGAGTCCACTTATAATACTCTGGGTCACTAGTGCATATTGTTCTACTCCAATCAAAAGAAAGCCCTAAAACTTTGGACTGATTTAAAATATTTTCCATATTCTCTTTAACAAAAACAAAAGGATTTATATTATTTTTTATTGCAGCGTTTTCAGCAGGTAATCCAAAGGCATCCCCTCCGATAGGAAAGAGAACATTATGCCCCTTAAACCGCTTGTATCGCGCCAAAGCATCTGCCGGAATTGTGCCCTTCAAATGCCCCATATGCAAATTTCCGCTGACATTATAGAACTCATATAATATGTAATATTTAGGCTTAGTTGGATGAAAGTCAACTGCTTTAAATGAAGGCTCTTTCTCCCATCTATCCTGCCACTTTTTTTCTATTGTTTTAAAGTCATATTTCATTTTGTAATTACTCTCCTTGCTTTCTCCGCAATGCAATTTTTAATCAAATCAAAAGTTGTTTTTTACAAGCCAAAAGTTACTCATTCTTAACTCAACCTAAATAAAAAGTTTGCTAATAACTCAAAGTTTTACTCATAATTTTAATCAAAAGTTTTCACAAGTCAAAGTTACTTTGCTAATAACTCAAATCAAAAGATTTGCTTATATCTCAAATCAAAATTTATGTTAATAACCAAAATCAAAGATTTACTCACACTTCAAGTCAAAAGCGACCTTGTCTAAAAGGCACACTGCTCTTAGTAAGTATAAACTTTTATAAAAAAAATAACAAGCGTTTTTAATAATATGCCATTTTAGGACAAGTAACTGTTTATTTACCCCTTACAATCTTTCGGCAAAAAAAGACTTTATTTGAGGAAAACAAACATAAACCAAAAGTGTTTAGCATAAATATATCAAAAATGTTTGAGGTTGTTATGCGGGAATTATGTTTCGAAATTGCTGTATACTTTTTAGATAAAAAAAGCACTGTCCGAAAAACAGCAAAATATTTCAATCTTTCGAAAAGTAGTGTGCATAATTATCTGCACAAAAAACTACCTCTATTCAGCCTCAGCCTATACCAAAAAGTGCAAGCCATTTTAGATAAAAATAACCAAGAAAAACACTTGCGAGGCGGTCAGGCGACAAAGCATAAATATGAGAAATTGAAATCTAAAAAATCAGTTAACGCAATTTAATTCATATACAATAACGGATGATTTTTATTGTTTAATAACTTAACAATGCTTATTTTAGATAACTTAACAACGCTTATTTTGGATAACTTA
>CAYJAI010000006.1:22327-32363 GCA_964368395.1 uncultured Christensenella sp.
TTTTAAAACTTTCTTTAATGCCCGTTTTTATATTTTAAACTAATTTTTCATCAAAGAGAGACTGGATGATTCAGAGAGGTTAACTCTACTTTAATTTGTTGCTTTTCCTCAAATTGGCAAAAAACCAACTTGTTACAATATGCCTCTAACTTTATGATACAAATCACTCTAAGACTGCAAGAAACAAAAGACCACCTATTTGCAGTGACTTCCTACTAAGTCTCTTCAATTTTAGGTGGTTTTCTTGCTCTTCTTTGGAGCAGGTGAAGGGAATCGAACCCTCGTGTCCAGCTTGGGAAGCTGATGTTCTACCATTGAACTACACCTGCGTATTTTTTTATTTTAGCAAAATTTTCTCAGAAAATCAAGGATAAAATACGCTTTTTATTCGATATTTCAACACTAAACATAATTAGCCCTTTGTTTATAATAACTTTATCCTTTTATCTTCAAAGATTTGACTCTTGTGCTAAAAGATTTTATTTGTTGCTAAAACATTGTCCTTTGTTGCGGACAGATATACTTTGCATAAAAGATTTGCTTTCTATGAAAACATTTTACTTTCCATAAAAAACATTTTACTTTTGTATTAAAAAACCTTATAATAGTTATAATCGATATAAGGAGGGAGTTATGACTATCTTTTATATTTTATTAGCGGTAGCGATTGCTCTGTCTTGCTTTTTCGTGCTAATCCAACAGCCAAAAAATCCTTTGATAAGTTTTTTCTTTAAAGGACTGGCTTCGGTGAGTGTTCTAGTTTTAGGAGTGTATGCCTGCCAACTCAGTGGATTTATAAGCACAGCACCCGGAATGCTATTTTTGATTGGTTTGGGTTTATGTCTTCTCGGAGATGTTTCGCTTGCCCTACTGGAATTTAAAATCAAAGATGCAAAGTATAACATAATAAACGCAGGTTCAATCGCTTTCTTTTTGGCACAACTTTGCTTTATTATAGCAATAAGCATACAGTTAGGCGGAAATGGAATTGCTATATCGGTATCTTGTTTGGTCGGAATTTTATTTACAGGAATTATTTATTTAATGCAAAAACCTATGGGATTTTCTTACAATAAAAGCACCGCAAGCATCTTACTCTACTCTTTCGGTCTAAGCACCGCATTCGCTCTTAGTATTGCTAATATGATTATATCCAGTTTTAGTCTATTCTCCATACTACTGGCTTGCGGTCTGTTATTTTTCTTAATCAGCGATTTGATTTTATCCTTTATATATTTCAAGGAAAAGAGCAAACGCGTTTTATATTACCCAAATTTAGCAACTTATTACACAGCAATAATTTTAATTGCTTGTTCTTTGATTGCTGTTTAAACAGGAGGACTTATGAAAGGCAAAAGTATAACTTTATTTGCATACGGAACAAATATATCTAAATCTGAGATGACAAAACATTCGCCAAACTGTGTTTTTATAGGCTATGGCGAACTGCAAAATTTTGCTCTTAGATTTCAAGGTTTTGACAATCACGCCATAGCAACTTTGGAAAAATTAAAGGGTGCTGTATTACCAGTGGCTATATATGACCTCACGCCCATAGACAGGTTCACCATTGACAACCTTGAAACCTTCCCTTATTCATATAAAAAAATAAAAGCAAAAGCGACACTGAACGGGAAAACAATCAAGGGTTTTGTATATGTTTTGAAAGCAAATTTACCCACAGGTAAACCGAGTAAGGAATATGTAAAGGCATTGAGAATGGCTTATTTCCAGTCAGATTTTGATGACAAATACATAGAGGATGCTTTACAAAATTCCGGATTAGACCCAAAGATGTCACGCTTTTTAGAGGATATTGAAGAGTAGCAATGAAATATTTTTTACCTGATTATGATAATTGTTGTGTGAATATGATAAGTTCGGTTGCAAAAAGTTTTGGAGTGTCTACCGGGCATCTTTCTTTACCCCTATTGGATAAAATTTTACAAAATAAAACTAAAAATATAGTGGTTATATTACTAGACGGTATGAGTGATGATATTATAAAACACAACTTACCCGAAAGTTCCTTTATCCGAAAAAACAGAATAGCACAACTGACCTCTGTTTTTCCGACAACAACTACTGCTGGCACAATGTCCTTTAAAACTGGACTTACCCCCCTTGAACACGGTTGGCTGTCTTTATTCCTCTACTTTAAAGAGGTGGGCGAAGCGGTGAATTTATATTTAAACACTAACGCCTATTCGAAAAAATCTATAAATATGCCCCGTATTGCAAACACTGTTTTGAGTTTTAGCAATATATTTGAAAAAATTCAGGAGCATACTAAAAACAAAGTTCGCGCGTATGGGGTGAGCATAAGAGAAGCGCGTGACCTTTTTGGTAATATGTCCCAAATAATTTACGATGATTTTGGAGAGATGTGCTCTCTTTTAAAAACGCTTTGTTCCACCCACGAACAAAAGGTAGTTTACGCCTACCACAATCATCCAGATGACACTATGCACAAATTCGGAACTCACAGCAAAGAAACCTCTAATCTCCTGCTTAGCATTGATGCCGAACTAGAAAATCTTGCAAAAAATTGCCCAGATACCACCTTTATTATATCCGCAGACCACGGACAAATTAGCGTTCAACAAGTCTTTGACCTTTCTAACTATCCTGATTTAGCGAACACTTTTTTAATGCCCCCAACAGGTGGAAGTCGTGCTTTTAATGTGTTTATAAAAAGAGGTTATGAAAGTCAGTTTGAAAGTTTGATGAAAAAATATTTTAAGGATGAATTTGTAGTTTTTTCCAGAAAGCAAGTTTTGGAAATGCAACTTTTCGGAAGAGGTAAACCACACCCTAAGGTGGATGACTTTTTGGGTGATTATTGGATTATTAGTGTTCGTAATGCAAATTTAGCATATTCCACACTGTATAAACAGCCCATAAAACAACCCTTGGGCGCTCACGGTGGGCTAACCAAAGAGGAAGTCCTCTTGCCTTTGATTGTTTATCAAAATCAAAATAAATAGTTTTTGTTTTGACACTTTTACCGAAGTTTACTTGATTAGCCCTTGGGATGAACTTCTAACTTTTGTTTTGTATCAATCTTTATTTATTGGTCACTTACTAACCTTAGTAAAAACTATTTGCCTTAGTAGAACTTTCGCCTTTGAAATTTGGCAAATGGCTTGCCCTTGGAGTGAACTTCTCACTTTTGTTTTAGAATGGCTTGCCTTTGGTTGTCTATATTAAAAAACACTTTCATTGAAAGCGTTTTTTATTTTTATAGCGTTACTTAGAATAATAAACAACTGGATTTTTACTTGTTCTACAAACTATTTTGGTGCATTACCTTTGGTTTTCAATTTTAACCAAACTGTTCCAAAGTAGATTGACAAGCTTTTTTTTCATCAGATGTTTTAAATTCATTTTTCTGCATATCTAACAGAACCTCAAACGCTTTAACATCTCTTTTTAAATCTATAACATTTTCTTGAATTACGGATACCGAAGGCGGCCTTCTTTCTTCACGGCCATCATAAGTTTTCAATATCCTTACATCGGTATTTTTTTGTGCAATATCCGCCTTTGCTGCTCGCATTACACAACCTACAAGAATATTTTCTCTTTCATCTGAGACAACTCTTTCTTGATTAATATTTATAAGTGTTGTTAAAATCGCAGTATAACTAGTGCGCAATTTTTCAATATCTCCACGCCCTATACTTTTAGCCTCTTCCCTTAAAATACCCCCGAACCTTTCATCCAAAAACCCAAAGACACTGATGGTATTTTTTGCTCTTTTAAATGCTGGGGTTTCACTTTTATCCATTTTCACAAACAGTTCACCCTCTGTTGCGTAAGCCTGAATCAACTCCCCCGGTTTCAAAATCTCATCATCCGCAAAATATAGAGAGGCTTGCCAGCCATAATCATCTGTTGGTAAAACTATTACACGATTTCTATCCTTTATATCCTTGTATGTAGAAACCACTAAAATTTCACGCGTATTGAACCTTGTTATTGACATTTCTCACCTCATATTGAAATAATATTTTCTATTATATTTGTCCACAATTTTCGTGTGGCTCTTATAATTTTTATATTTTCAAAATTTTTGTGTAAATAAGTTTTCACCCTTTTGGCTATTTCATCACGATAATTGCTTGGCAAAGTATATCCGCCCTGTTTAGCATATTCTTCTATCTGCTGAACAAAAGGACTCCGTGTGTCCAACTCAAAAGAGGCATCTAAAATTCTTATCAAATAACTTCCTGCTGAGCGAGCAAAAATCTCATACGGGAACACATCTTCCAAAGTTTCAAAGTCGCCAAAATCCTTTAATTGAACTAGGCTTTCCTCATTATTTTTATATGTGCCCTCACCAAGATAAGTATACATTTTTTGAGCAATTTCATCATTAGCCAAAAAAACTCCGGGCAAACTTCGCCCCTCAGATAAAATTTGCGCTGTTCCATCTAAGCCGTTTATGCCCGCACGAACAAAAACAACATCATTTTTAGCACGGATTTTTCCTTTACCACTCAAAAAATTCTTTATAGCGGTTAAAAGATATTGCTCACTTTCGCGTAAAACAATAACTGGAAAACTGTTACTTAAAATAGAACGGGAAACCTCTATCCCTACCGCGCTTTGAACGGGTAGCAAAGAAGCCTGATTACTGTGCTCTTCATTAAGACGCAAATTATTACTAACAATGCTATGTCCGTTTTTGTTTTTATAAACAACTTTTGCACGATTTAAATGTTCGGTAGGTATCATAAAACTAGAATGTGTGCTGTATAGTATCTGATTGTTTTGGGATAGTTTTTCCATAAACCGAACTAAATCCTGCTGTGCTAAACTATGTAAGGTCATACCACTTTCATCCAACAATAATATTGTATTTGTATAGAACAATTTACTTTCCAAAGAGAATACCAACAAGAAGGATAAGAACCACTGCATACCCACACTTCGCTCTTCAAGCGGTGCTTTATTCCCTTTATCATCTGTTACTAGGATAGATAACTTCTCTCCCTCAAAAATAAATTCAAAGGTATATTTTCCTTGATTCCACATTTCAGAAAACTCTGCGCTTAAACGCTTGCCCGCTTCATCAAAAAGTTTCTGATATTCCTCTTTCTTCTGTGTTAAAGCAAATAACTGACTAGCGGTAAAATGCTTTTCACCACTATTACTAAACAACAAAGGCAAATCCTCTTTAAGCATTTCGGGAGTTATCCCAACATACAAAAGCAATAATTTTATAGTTCGCTTTTTTGCGGGCAACATAGTGTTGACTCCACTTTTGTTGAACCGTTCTAACATTTGAGGCAGATATATATTACTGTCCAAATTACCATAGTTGCTGTAATATATAAAACCGGGCATAATTTTTAAGATAAAATTATGCAACTTTTGCGCCTTATCCTCAGGCACCTTTATAGGGACTTCCACCATATATTTACCCGACAGATTACGCGACACCACGCAGGTATCAAAGGGTGTTAGGGTAGGAAAATATTTTCTTAGCATAGCAAGGTCACGCGATTCCAATTTAAACTTTGCTGAAACAAACTCTGGCTTATCCTCAGCATCTAATAGTTTATCCACATTGTCCTTTGGCAAATCATTGTATAAAATTTTATTATCTGACTGAAAAGCAGGTTTAAGTTTCCATAAACCTTTCAGCAAATTACTTTTTCCGGCTTCGTTCACTCCTGCAATAGCCGTTATATTTTGACAACTCACCCATCCTGAATCTAAGAAAGAACGAAAATTCTGTATTCTGAATGACCTTAATTTCATATTATAAATTCCTTTTTACTCAAAAATAAAACTTGTCTAATAATACTAAATTTGTATCAAAAAGTTTCCCGAGCCCTATGATACAATTTCCTATTTTTAGTAAATTAGTTACTTCTGATAAAAAGACTACTAATTTCATATTATTATATCATACTTTATCTATTATTTGCAACAAGAAAGAGTAAGAAAGAGTTAAAGACCTTAACACCAAACTAGGCAAGCGGGGAAAATCGAGACATTAAAACAAGGGTTCCTCTCACCTTAAAATCAGTAAGTTAGGGTAACTTACTTGGAGGATTCAAGCCCTAAAATATATTAAAATAACTCGCGTCCAAAGATTCACAGAAAAATGAAGATATAAAATAGTTTGCGTAAAAGGATAAAATTCACCCCAAAGTTTAGTGCCATCTCACTCCTTACTTGATGTTCATATTTAAAAACAACTTACGGAAAGAATAAGATTTACTCAATCAAATATATTGAAAGAGTTTACAGAAAAGATAAAATTCACCCCAAAGTTTAGTGCCATCTCACTCTTTACTTGATGTTCATATTTCAAAACAACTTGCGGAAATAAATATGAAGTGCCATAAAATAAAAAAGAGCGTGAATACGCCCTTTAATTAAAAATTCAATCTCCATCCTGTCCTTAGTTTCTTTATGCTGTCCTAAGTTGCAATCTCTTAACTCAAAATTTAATATTCTCCATCTTGTCCTGCGGTTGTTTTATTCTTTTGCCACTTGCAATACTTTATGCAAAATTCAAACTCTCTATTTTGGCAACCAACCACCCCTACTATCATCCTCATTTTTATCAATAGCATATACCATATCATATAGTCCTGAAACATTTGAATATGAAGTATAATAAAACCTACTAGTAGCACTATCTGAATCAGAGATAGAGTCGTTTATATAAATTTTGTTTTCCTTAACTTCCTTGTTGTTATCTACCACAATGCCTATCCTTTTAAAGGAAACTTCTTTGCCTTCACTATCTTTATAGATTGAACCATCTGGATTTTTTAAAGTTTGCGTATCCTGCCACTGAAACACTATAAAATACGCGTTTTCTGTTTTCTTTAAGGAATCAAAAGTTTTAGTTTTTTCATTTGTTATACTGGCATTCACTCCGGACAAACCTAAAAACAAACTATTCATAACGGTAAAATTACCTAAGTCATTTACACCATTTAAAATACTGTTAAAGTCCGCTTCTTTATCAACATCACCCTCTCCCATATGATAAACATAACCCTGATTGGATGAACTCTGGTATTTAAAAATTGAAATTTGTGTTGTTGGCCTTTCAAAAACAGGCGACAGTTTAACTGTAACAAAAGACAATATAACCACTGTTACTATTAAAGCACATACTATTGACAACCCTACATATCCAAATATTTTTTTTGCGTCCATTTACTCCCTCTCTTGCATTACTTTTTATTATACATCAACTAAATCTCTTTGGTCAACAAAATCATTTTATTTTTTAGACAATCTAACAACACTATAAAAAATTCTATTTGTCATCCTTGTCTGCCACTTCTTTGCCCACTTTCTTTTCAGCACTTTTCACTTTGCTGTCCGCTTTCTTTTCGGCTTTCACTTTGTTGTCCGCTTTCTTTTCGGCACTTTTCACTTTGTTGTCCGTTTTCTTTTGAGTGCCTTTCACCTTATTTTCTGCCTTATTCTCAATCGCTTTTTTAGATGCGGTCTTTTCGCTTACTTTTTGTGTTCCCTGCTCTTTCTTTTTAGATGTTTGCGTCTGAGTTGCAGACTTTTTCGCTTTATCCGAACCACTTACCTGCTCTTTACCCTTTGCGTTCTTGATGCTAGTTTTATCAGTTTTCGCCTGTTCGGTCTGTCCGGAAAACGCAATCAGAGCCTTTTCTCTCAAAACTTTGATTCGTTCTTCTTCCGCTTTTTTACGCTCTTCATCCTGTTTAATCTTTTTCTGTCGCGCTTCTTCATCCTCTTTTGTCTGCTCTTCTTCCCGCTTGTTAATTGCTTTTATTATTGATTCGGCACTTTTCCCTGCTAAAACCATATCCACCTCAGCCGAATAAATAGTTTCCTTTTCTAGCAATACTTTAACCATAACATCTAACTGTTTTCTATGCTTTTTAATAATCTCTACTGCCTCAGTAAGTGCTTTACCAATTATAGTTTTAATCTCAGAATCAATTAACTCTGCTGTCTTTTCACTTATATTATTATGAGCCTGAAAATCACGCCCTAAGAACAACTCCCCATCACCAGAATAACGCACCGAACCTAATTTTTCACTCATACCAAATTCAGTAACCATACTTCGTGCCATTTGAGTTGCGTGCTTTATATCATTCACCGCTCCTGTTGCGTAACGATTATAAACAATCAATTCAGCCGCACGCCCACCCATAGCCACGCGTATTTGGTCTAAAATTTGCTCTTCGGTGTATTGTTGTAAATCCTTTTCAGCAGATGGCGCTGTATATCCAGCCGCTATGCCGCGCGGAATTATACTAACTTCCTGAACCTCTTGTTTTAAATGCTTACTTGTTCGACTAAGAATAGCGTGACCAGCCTCGTGATAAGCAGTATTTTCTCTATCCTCTTCGGCAATCACCGCACTTTTACGCTGAGGCCCCATAGCAACTTTTCGTATACCTTCCATAATATCTTTCTGAGTAACTACTGAACGCTCATCTCGTGCTGCCAAAATAGCCGCTTCGTTTATAATGTTTTCAATATCCGCCCCAGTTGTTCCAGGCCCTAAACTTCGGGCAATGCTGGTATAGTTGATGTCTTTCGCCATAGGCTTATCCTTAGTGTATAACTTCATTATTTTCTCACGCGCACGGACATCGGGATAACCCACTGTAATACGGCGGTCAAAACGACCTGCTCGCAACAAGGCTGGGTCTAATACATCTGGTCGGTTAGTTGCAGCAATTACTATGATACCCTCACTGGATTCAAAGCCATCCATTTGAACTAATAACTGGTTCAATGTCTGCTCCCTTTCATCGTTGGTATTACCTAATCCTGTCCCTCTTTGCCTACCTACCGCGTCTATCTCATCAATAAAAATTAAACACGGACTGCTCTTTTTTGCTGTTTGGAAAAGGTCACGAACACGCGCTGCTCCTACACCTACAAACATCTCCACAAAATCACTACCTGTTATGCTGAAAAACGGCACTTCTGCCTCACCAGCAATAGCCTTACCAAGTAAAGTCTTACCCGTTCCCGGAGGCCCTACCATAAGCACTCCCTTAGGAATACGCGCGCCTAAATCAGTAAATTTCTTAGGGTTCTTTAAAAACTCTACTATCTCAGCCAATTCTCTTTTCTCTTCTTCACAACCGGCTACATCACTAAATCTAACTTTTAAATTATATTCTACCCTTGCTTTATTCTTGCCAAAATCCATATTTTTCCCGCTCATTTTGCTAAACGCACGGAAAACAATTACTGCCAAAGCAATAATCAGTGCAATATAGATAAAGGGCCAAAGTTTTGTAATCCAACTTTCACCTTGCATCTGAGTATCATAAAAAATATCCGCTTTTCCAGTCGTTCCATTGTATTCATCAATTTTGATTATTAGCTCACTGATTTGTCCCGAGGTGGCAACTGAAAAATAGAAATCGTGATTCCTATTCCAATCCTCTTTAAAATCCTCCAAGGAAACTTTATTTTCCTCATTGCCCTCAATAAAAACTCCGTAAGCAGTTGCTCCGTAAAAATACACTCCTGCAATTTGGTCGCTATTCATATACTTAACAAATTCCGAAGATGCTATTTTCTTTGAATTGTTTGAGGATACAAAAGATAGGACTATTAGAACCACTAAAAAGACGCATAGCAAAACAGTGAAAAAAGGAAAAGGTCTTTTTTGTGGTAGTTTTTTATTCTGTTCCAACACAAGCCTCCATTTATAAAATATGTTGTGTTACATTATAGCATTATATTATGCAAAAAGCAAATAATTTTATAGGTTTAAATTGAGTTTTAATAATAGTTTTTCACTACTTTAACAGGTTTAATATTATTCAGTTCATATGTCGCACACTCCCCTTTTTCGTTTTGTTTCTTTATATTAAATTTACTACATTCTTTTGGTTCCTTTTACATTTTTAGATTTACCTTTTACTTTTTAGATTTACTTTTTACATTTTTAGATTTACTTTTTTATCTCAAAGTTTGCTTTACACCCCTTTATATTGAAGCATTACATTCTTTAAATTCCTTTCACATTATTTTTAGATTTACCTATTAT
>CAYJAI010000007.1:0-28142 GCA_964368395.1 uncultured Christensenella sp.
AAATAATACCATAATATAATAAAGTGCTATTATGGAGGTGAAATATGAGCGAATATAATATTACAATTATAGGTGATTCTGTGAGTAAGGGATTATACCTAAAAGATAATCAAATAATGAGGATTGTTCCTTCTGCGGTGGATATAGTTAATGAAAGTTTGGGTTTGAGTATTCAAAACAAGTCTTCTTTTGGACAAACTCTTAAAAGAGTGTATGAGCGGGGAATAGTGGATGAATATTTAAAGACAATATCTTCATTACACAGTAATGTGGTAGTAATTGCTTTGGGTGGTAATGATGCAGATTATCATTGGAATGAGGTGCAAGGAAACCCCTTGCTGAACCATCGCCCTAAAACGGATTTGGCTGAGTTTAGGATATTGATGAATGAGATTATCCGTAAACTACAAGCAAGAGGTGTCAAAGTGGTCCTCTCTTCGCTTTTTCCTATTGACTCAAAAAGATATTTTGAAAATGTATTGTCGCAAAAATATGATAAGGATAAAATATTGAAATTCTTAAACAATGATATTTTGAATATAAGCCGTCACCAAGAAATGTTTAATATTGAATGTTTAAAAGCAGCGTTTAAAAATGGCTGTGCCTTTTTGGATTTAAGGACGCATTTTTTAAATAAAGAAAACTTGTTGGATTATATGTGTGAGGATGGAATACACCCAAATCAGAAAGGGCAGGAATTTATGTCTGAGATTATTATAAATAAAATCTGTGCCCAACAAAAGCGTGGTTTTTTAATTCCTAATTTGGAGAGGGAGTTTATTAGCGGAGTTCAAAGATAAGTTTGATACAAACGGCTTGTGGGAAAATAAAAGGTATGCTTTTAATAATGGAGGGGTATAAAACAAACATTCGGATAACACCAAAAAAGAAAAACTCAAAGCACATAGTTTTATGTAAACTTTGATTTGCAGTTGTTCGCTTGATAAAACATAACGAAAATTATATAATAATTTATACTACAAAAATTGACATCATTTTGACACTGCTCTGACATTATTTTGACATCACTTTTTAATATTTAAAAAGAAAAACTCAAAGCACATAATTTTATGTAAACTTTGAGTTTTTGGCTTAACCAAAGCCGTTTTGCTGGTGCGATCGAGAAGACTTGAACTTCCACGGTATTTCTACCACAAGATCCTTAGTCTTGTGCGTCTACCAATTCCGCCACGACCGCATATTTTTAGGACAGGATTATTTAACAAGTAAGCATATAAGTTATAAAAGTAAAAAAGATACTTGCACTATAATTTTTAGCAGATACTATGTGTGTAATGTGAAAAAATTATATCACAAAAAATAAATACTGTCAACATTACGAGGTGTTATTTTATGCTTATTCCTAAGGTTTTAGTAAAAATAAATACCGCAACATTGCGAGGTGTTTGTTGGTGCTATTCATAAGGGCTTAGCAGCATAAGAATATTAAAATGAATTTAAAAATTGAAACAATTTAGTAATAAAAACAAAAACAAATTTAAAAAATAAATCAAATAAAATTTAAACAAAACTAAATCATAATTAAAATACATTAGAATTTTGAAAAAGAAATTTAACCAATAAAGATAAATTAAAAACTTAAACCAACCAAAAATAAAATAAATTCCATATATCCTTTAAGGTATAAGTAAACATTAAAATGACAAAACCAAATAAGAATTAAAATACATTAGAAAGTTGAAAGGTAAGAAATGAGAATTAAAAAATTATAACGCAATAAATTAAAAAATTGCTAGGTTTTTTAAAGTTGAGTCTTCTATATATTTTGAATTCCTTTATTGAAAATTATATGTTATCAAAGAAGGGCTGTTCAACTTCGGCGAAAAGGGTTGCAAAATTAGTGGTATAGATGATATAATAGAGTGATATGGTATCAAGATAAATACAGCACATAGTATAGTTTTCGTCATAATATAAGTATATAATGGTGTATTTTTCTCACTATATAAAGAAAAACAGTCTTTTTGTTTGTTCTTTTGTAAAAATGGTATTGACAATAGCATTTATTAGTGTTATATTTCGGGAAATGGAGGAAGTAATGGTAGACAAGGAAAAATGTATTGGTTGTGGTGTTTGTATAGGGGTGTGTCCTGTTCAGGCTATTAAAATGGATGCAGATGGGCACGCGTTTATAGATAAAAATATCTGTATTAAATGTCGCACTTGCGAGAGTGTGTGTCCTGTTCAGGCTATTAAAATTGAGGATAAGTAGGTGGGCAAATGAGTAAAGAATTTATAAATATTGAATCAGGCAATAAAATTAAAACAGAAGTTGAGCCGGAAAAAGAAAAAATAGCGTTGGTGGAAATTTCACCATATCAAGTAAAATTATCCTTAGCGTGGTATGTATCAGGCTCTTTTGAGGTTTTTGACCAATTTACCGAAGAGTTACTTCTTCACCAAGATATTGAGCGGGATGGGTTTATAAAACCTACTCAGGTTGCTCACTGTAAAGAGGTTATCATTATGTATAGGCGACTATGTGATGCTTTGAAAATTACTAAGAGTGTTGCGTATGCCACTTGCTATTTAAGGGCGGCAAAAAATCACTATGGTTTTTTGGATGAAATGGAATTATCTTCTGGTTTCAAATTCCGTTTACTCAGTGAGGATGAAGAAATAGGGGCTATACATACTGGTATTGTAAATTCCTTAGATGTGTCAAAAGGGATTATTTTATCAGTTGAGGAAGAGCAAACTAGAATTGTTGGCTATGTGCGTAGAGTGATTTTAGGAAGCCAAATAATTCCTTTTGGTTATGAAACTTTGCGTAAACTTTTTATGGAAGGAAAACCAAACCTTGAAGAAAATTGTAATACTGTAAAAGATTTTTTGAAAAAGCAAATTAAAAATTTAGATTGGCTGGGTGATTTAGAACTGAGCGATGTTCAGTTTATAGGAATAGGGGAAATTTTTAATAGTGTGGGCAAAATCAGTCGCAAGGGGCGTAAATATCCTTTGGATATGGCTCACGATTATCGTATGAGTAAGAATGACTTTTTAAATGTATACTCTGCAATCAAAGGATTAAAAATGGATAAGGATGCTCGTATAAAAGGAGTGTCGCATAAGAGTGCAGGAAGTATTGCAAGCGGGTTTGCTATAATTGCCGCGCTGACAGAGTTTTTTGATATTCCTGAATTTGTTCTCTCTTCTTCTACGGTGGAAACGGGAGTGCTTTTCAACCACTGCGTTCCTATCACAAACGAAAAGCCGTTGCAGGATTTATTGGGTTATAGTTTGGAGGCCAACCAAAGGTTTTATCAAAGCGGACAGATAAATGGTTCTCATATATTTGATTTAGCAATGTTGTTGTTTAAGCAACTGCGTGTTATGCATCGTTTGCCTAGAATGTATGTTAAGCCTTTAAAGATTGCTTGTTATATGCACAACTCAGGTTCGCGTTTAAGGTTTTATCCAACGAAAAAAGATGCCTTAGATGTTATTTTGCATTCAGAGTTATACGGCGCTTCCCACAAGGATATTGTAATAGGAGCATTTGCCGCAAGCACTCAGCATAGTGAGGAGTTTTCCCTTTCAGATTGGGTTAAATATAAAGATATAGTGGATGATACCGACTTGCAGGCCGTTAAAAAATTGGCAGTATTAGTTCGTATAGCCACCTGTTTTGACTGTGCAGGGCAGAAAAATATAGTAGATATTGTGTGTGATGTTTTAGGAGATTCAGTCATTATGAAAACCATTACACAAACAGACATTGATTTTGAACTGAAACTTGCAGCACAGGCGGGAGCAGATTTCAAGCGCGTTTTTGGAAAGACATTGGAATTGTTGTAGAATAGGCGGTATATTTCACTCAAAGGTATGATAAAGTAAAGTATAATTGCTCAAATGTAATAAAAGTAGAGTATGCTTGACTTGAAATAGTGGCAAGAAAAATTTGTTTAACTCAAAGGTGAGATAAATTAAGGATGATTAACGCAAGGGTGAGATTGACTCAAAGGTTTGGTAAGCAAGGCGTGAGATAAAATCTGGGATAAATATATGCTCATAAAGAATTGTTGACCAAAGAATGCCTAACTCAAAGATTTGGTAAATTCAAATATAGGTGAGATGAACGGAATAAATTGATTATAGGCGTTCAATGTGATGAAGTAAGTTTAGACTTGTTTTATGTGATTGCTCAACTATTGACAGATGAAGCGTTTCATAAAAGGTTAATTTAACCAAAAGGACAACCTCAAAAGATATTTTAATTTTATTATATAAAAACCCCACTTCATTTGAAGTGGGGTTTGTCTTTAACTTAAAACCAAACGGCTGAGATTATTTTTATCCTTAAACCAAACGGCTGGATTATTTTTATCTTTTAACCAAACGGCTGAGATTGTTTTTATCATTAAACCAAACGGCTAAGATTGTTTTTATCATTAAACCAAACGGCTGGATTATTTTTATCTTTAAACCAAACAAACGCTGGATTATTTTTTTGATTCTTGTTCTGCTCTTAGTTTTTCGAAATATGCTGAATCAGGTAATTCTTTGAAAATGTTTTGAATTATATCAGCCGCTTCGTCCATCAATTCCTTAGTGTGCGTTGCTGTGTAACTAGTTCGGATTATTGCCTCACCTGCTGGAACAGAGGGTGAAATGCAAGGGTTCACATAAACGCCTGCCTCAAATAATTGTTTACACGCGTAGAAGGTTCGCCAGTCATCATAGGTATTGATAGGTATGATAGGGGCTTCACTTTTGCGGATAGGAATATTCCTTTTCTTCAAAGCCTCACGCATATATTCTGAAATATTTTGTAAATCTTTAACTCGTTGAGGTTCTCTTTTTAAAATCTTTAAAGATGCCAAAGCGCTTGCAACACAAGCAGGGGTTATGGATGCTGAAAAGATAAAAGGACGGGAATTATGGCGGACATATTCACAAACAGACCTTGTGGATGCCATATAGCCGCCCAAAGATGCCAAAGATTTACTGAAAGTTCCCATAATGATATCTACTTCTTTTTCCAAACCAAAATGAGCAGCCGTTCCTTGACCACCCTCTCCGAACACACCCAAACTGTGTGCATCGTCTACCATTACTCTTGCCCCGTATTTTTTAGCAAGTTGCACAATTTCAGGCAATTTACATAAATCGCCTCCCATACTGAACACGCCATCTGTTACAATAAGAATCCCTCGGTCTGAACCCACGCTTTTAAGTTGTTCTTCAAGGTCTTTCATATCACTGTGCTCATAGCGAAGCATTCGGGCATAGCTCAAACGGCAACCATCATATATACTTGCGTGGTTTTCTTTATCACATATAATAACATCGTTACGGCCGGCTATTGCACTGATAATACCTAAGTTAGCCTGAAAGCCTGTGCTAAAAGTCACACAATCTTCCTTGTTTAAGAACTGTGCAAGTTCTTCTTCTAACTGTATATGTATATCCAAAGTTCCGTTCAAGAAACGAGAGCCGGAGCAACCTGTTCCATATTTTTCTGTCGCTTTTATACTTGCTTCAATCACTTCGGGGTGACTGGTTAAGCCTAAGTAGTTGTTGGAGCCTATCATAATAACACGATTACCTTCCATACTGACTACAATATCTTGACCACTGTCAAGGTAGTGAAAATATGGGTAAAAGCCGATTTTCCTTGCGTTTTCAGCCACATCATATTTTTCACATTTTTCAAATAAATCCATAAAAACATCTCCTAATAATACTGATAACATTATAGCAGTAAATCTTTGCTTTGGCTAGTATTTTATTATCTTTTATAAATGTTTTGAGATATGTTAGATAAATTAGTTGAATTTTTTTCAATGATGTTGTAATATGTTATTGAGGGAAAGTTATGATAGAGTTGAAAAATGTTTATTTAGGGTATAACAAGGAATATTATGCGCTGTTTGACATTAGTTTGAAAATTGAGAACGGAGATAAGGTTGCGCTCATTGGGGATAGTGGAAGCGGCAAGACTGCTCTTTTACGCCTTATTGCAGGGTTGGACAAACAGCAAAAAGGTGAGGTTTATATAGATAATACACCTGTTCACAAGGTGGATTTTGCACGCGATGTTTCTTTGGGATATCTTTCTAGTAAAGCCATATTTTTCGAGAATAGGACGGTGTATAAAAATCTTGCTTGGGCTTTAAAGATTCGAGGGGTAGACAAGGCGTTGTGGGAGAAACAGATAGAGCAAGTGCTGGATGAGTTCGGGATAACTCAACTGAAAGAGGCACGGGTAGGAACTTTATGCCGTAGTGATAGGCGATTAGTTCAGATAGTCCGATTGGCATTAAGGCCTTTGGACATTCTGCTTTGTGATGACATTGAAATAAATGCAGACAGTAAAACTTCAAATAAACTTACTGAGGCTTTGAAAAAATTGATAGCAAAAGAGAAAAAAGACAAAATTGTTATTTTCACTTGTAATAACGCAAAAAATTGTAATGCTTTTGTTAATAAAAAGATAAAAATAGTTTCAGGTAGCCTTGAAACGGGAGAGGTTAGTGGATAAAAAGGAAGAACATTCAATAAACGGAGCATCAATGTTGGAGACCTTTTTTTCTGACCTTGATTCTTCAAAATTGGATTATTACAATAAGATTTTAAAGGATGAAAATGTTCGTGCTTTTTTAGCGGATAAAGAATTAGTGGAAACAGTAGAGCAGTTTTTTGTTAATAATTTAAATGTCTGTCAAACTAGTAAAAAAACTTTTATGCATCGTAATACTCTAATATATCGTTTGGATAAATTGGTCAAAATGCTGGGGCTGGATATACGGAAATTCTCAGATGCTGTTGTGTTGAAAATGATTTTGATGATAGTAAAGTTTAACGAACCGCAGGATTTTACTAACATTACTCAAAAGTAAATCTGTCCGTGCGCGGTAGTTTAGAGATATAAGAGGGGGAGACCTCTTTTTTTTCTTCTTCTACCCGCTCGGGTTTTTTAGGGAAGAAGGAGGAAAGTTGAGAGATTATTTTTATTAGTGTTTCCATATCCAAAGGTGGGGCTGTGGAAAAATTATTATCTGGTTGTGAGTAGTTGTTTTGCTGTTGTTTAGGGGGTGGGGGTTGACTGCAAGAGTGATTTTCGCCTGTGCAAGTGTGAAAAGAACCGCTATTAGGAGTGTCTGTTGAATTTGAGTATTGATTTTCGCCTGTGTGAGAAGAACCGCACCCGTTTTGGTGAAGGTTATTTGGACAGTCATAATTAGGTAATTGCCAGTATGAATCTGAGCGGGGCTGAGGTGTCTGTTCAGGCGCTTGTTGAGCGGGGCTAGTTTTTTCTTTTTTAGACAGAAGATTTAGTAAAATGGGTAAAAGAGCATTTAAATCCACCGAAAACCTCCGAAAGTTTTATCAAATATATATATGAAATCATATATTGTTTTAGTGAAAGATAAAAGAGGAGGGTAAGATGAACCTAAAAGATTTCGCTAAACAAGAGGATTTAAGAACAGCACAAGAGGATAAAAAGCCACCTATTCAGGAAGAAAAACTAGAAAAGGTTTCAGAGGATTATGGGGATTTGGTGCAAGAATTTATGAAACGCTACGGCAAGATGGACCAACAGCAAATGATGTCTGAACTATTTAAGCTAATACAACAGAAAAAAGCGGAAGGCACTTTTGATGCTGAGCAAATAAGAAAAGCCTCAGAGCATATTGCGCCACTATTGGATGATGCGCAAAGGGCATATATGTATAAATTATTAAAATACTTAAATTAAAATGAATTATTAAAATGGATATTTTACAGAAAATTGACCCAACTTTATTAGATAAAACCCAAGTGTTACGAAAACAGCCTAAAAAGATAAATTGTGTTATTTGGGTAGTGGATTTTGATGAGGCAAAGAATACTTTGTATCATCTTTTCGGCGCGGATACTGTTGTGGGGGAATATCCTTTTTTAAACGCACTAGGGTTACAGATAGAGGATGCTGATTTGATAAAATTATCAAATTTTCAGTGGGTTGAATATGTTTCCAGCGTTCAGCGTGCCAGTATTTTTTTGGATAAAGCCAGACAGGATTTAGATATAAATGATTTGCACCAAATGGGATTGCTAGGGCAAAATATTTGTGTCGCCGTTATTGATACCGGTTGCTATCCTCATATGGATTTTGTTATGGGGCATAACCGAATTAAATATTTCAAAGATTTTATAGGTAATCGCAAGGTTATGTATGACGATAACGGACACGGAACTTTTGTTGCGGGCGTTTTGGGCGGTGGCGGTCTGGTTCGTAACGGGCTTTATAGAGGAGTTGCTCCGGCTTGCGAACTGGTTATTTTAAAAGCATTAAATCATAGCGGTGAAACACAGGCTTTTACCATATTAAACGCTATGCAGTGGATTGTGGATAATCATAAAAAATATAATATTAAAGTAGTATGTATGAGTTTTGGCAGTATCCCTTTGGAAAAAAATGACCCTCTTATGGCGGGTGCAAAAGTTTTGTGGGAAAATGGTATTGTAGTGGTGTGTGCGAGCGGAAATGATGGGCCTGAGCCTAAAACAATTCGTAGCCCGGGGGCTTGCCCTAATGTTATAACGGTGGGAAGTGCGGATATTATTAAGGACTTTGAGCATATAAAAGTTGCGCTTTTTAGTTCGCGCGGACCCAGTTTTAATTATGTAAAACCGGATATTATTGCCCCCGGTGTGGATATTGTTTCTACGCACAACAGTGTTAAATTTTATACCAAAATGTCCGGAACTAGTGTTTCCACACCTTTTGTAGCCGGAATGTCTGCCTTGATATTAGGGCAGAACAAACATCTATCGCCTAACTTTATAAAAAGTATATTGATGGCAAGCGCTTTGGAGATGGAGGAAGATAAAAACGCCTGTGGTAGTGGCTTGTTAAACGCAAAGAATATATTTTTATACTAAGTTCTTTTTAAGTTAAATCAAGTAAAAGTGCAAGTTTTTTGTTCTTTAAGATATCTAGCAAAAGCAAGATAACACCAAAAGGTTTTGCTTTTGCAAGTTCAGAATGGTTGATAGGGTAGTTAAAGTAAGTTTGTGTTAGTTTCGGGGATGAAGGGGGTTTTGCTGAACAGCAATTCCATTTTCCCATAAAACTTTTATCCTAAACCATCTAAAAACGAAAAATATCATCCAAAAGATATTGAATATATCAAAAATCAAAGGTATTTATCAGTCAAAAAGAGTGTTAAAAAGACTTTATACACTCTTTTCTTTTAAAATATTTAGGGCATATACTGGTAAAATTATATAGGTGAAATGGAGGGGAAAATGCAGATAAATGCACGAGTTATACAGGACACCTTATATTTAAGTTTGTGCGGAGAGTTGGATGAACATTCTTCAAGTTATGTTCGCAAGGCTTTGGATAAGCACTTAACTAATACCCTTTGCAAGCAGGTTATTTTGGATTTAAACGAATTGACTTTTATGGATTCCACAGGCATAGGGGTTATGATAGGGCGATATAAAAAAATGAGAGAGCGTAATGTTCCTATTTTTGTTTCAAACCCCTCTGTGCATATAGATAAAATTTTTAAGATGACTGCGATGTATGAAATAATGCCAAAAATAAATTAGGAGTGTAAAAATGAATTATATCAATCAAATGACCATTAAGTTTGACTCTTTATCTATAAACGAGGGTTTTGCGCGGAGTGCCGTGGCAGCCTTTTGTGTTCAGTTAAATCCTACTTTGGATGAAGTGATGGATATAAAAACGGCGGTGAGTGAGGCTGTTACCAACTGTGTGGTTCACGCATATCCTAAAAATGTAGGAGAAATAGAAATCTGGGTGGGGCTTACGAATAAAAGTGTGGTGATATCTGTAAAAGATAGGGGAGTGGGAATCTCAGACCTAGAAAGAGCGCGCGAGCCTTTTTACTCTACCCGCTCAGATGAAGAGCGCGCGGGTATGGGCTTTACTGTTATGGAAAGTTTTATGGACTGTTTGGAAGTGTTGCACAACCAAAGTGGTGGTGTGGAGGTGGTTATGACTAAAAATGTCCAACCTAAAAGAAAGATGGCTGAAAGCGGCTTGAATGGCTGATGACAACTTGGTCTTAATTGAGTTAGCCCAAAAAGGGGATGCAAATGCTAAGAATCTTTTAATCAACCAAAATTATCCGCTGGTGAAAAGTGTTATCCGTAGATATCGGAATAAAGGGGTAGACTATGATGACCTTTTTCAACTGGGGTGTGTCGGATTTGTTAAAGCCATCAACAATTTTGATTCAAATTTTGGCGTTAAATTCTCAACATATGCAGTGCCTATGATTGCCGGAGAGGTAAAACGATTTTTGAGAGATGATGGTTCGGTGAAAGTTAGCCGAGCAATGAAATCACTTTCTATCCAAATAAAAAAATATATAGAGGCTTGTCAGAAGGAAGGGCGTAATCCGGAAATTGAGCAGATTGCCCAAAATTTTAATGTGGACCAGCAAGAGGTAGTGTTCGCTTTGGATGCCAGTTGCTACCCGATAAGTCTTTCGGCTAAGGTTGACAATGCCGATGATAATAGTTCTACTCTCTCTGATTGTATTGAAAATGAACAGGACAATGAGCAGATGCTAGACCATATGATATTAAAGGGGCTTATAAAAAATCTGGATGAGCGTGAACGAAAAATCATCATAATGCGGTATTATAGGGATAAAACTCAAAGTGAAATTGCTCAGGAATTGGGTGTTTCACAAGTTCAGGTATCCCGAATAGAAAACAAGGTCATTGAACAGTTTAAGAAGGAGTTTAATAAATAAAAATTAAGTGGGGATAATTTAATAAAAATTAAACAAAAAAGAACTTTATGAAAGTTCTTTTCGTTTTGAATCTAATTTTATTACTTTTAATTTGCTCTATTATTACATCATAAACTTGGGCAAATCCAAACTCACTAGCAAGAGAAAGGATATATTTCAGCATTTTCACAACAACGGATACAAAGTGAAAATCTTAAATTTTATAAGTGTTTATTTTAGTTGGATTTTATGGTTACACTATATTTATTATGTTAACATTTAACTAATGATTGCTTATATGAAAGCGAAGAGCCTCTCTTTTTATATGGAGGTTTAATTGATGATGCGCTGTTCGCCGTGGAAGAATAATCCTATTGTGCCCGGCCCACAGTGTGTTCCTACCGTTGTTCCGACCCAGTCTATCCAAATTTTTAAATCTTCACCGAATTCTTTTAAGAACATTCTTTTAAGTTCTTCCGCCTGTTCAACCGCATCTGCGTGAAGAATGATTATGTCGTGTTCTTTTACATTGTGCCCGTTTTTCTTGGTATATTCTAACAGTTCAGACAAAGCCTTTTTCTTTCCTATCGCTTTGCTTACTATTTTCAACTTACCACAACTTGCGCAGTGTAGCAGTGCTTTTATGTTTAGCATAGTCCCAACTAAGGCGGTAGTTGCGGAAATCCGCCCTCCCTTTTTCAAGTGCTTTAAGTCATCTACATAGAAATAACAGGAGTAATTTGTCCGATTTTTAATTGCCCAGTTTACTATTTCATTATGGGGCATTCCCTCACTATTCTTTTTCGCTACTTCCCACGCTAACAATCCTCCTCCGGCACTTATATTTGAGGTATCAATAGCATCAATTTGTCTATTTGGATACTTTTCCTTTAATTCTTTTATAGCGCCTTCAAGGTGTGCAAAAGTTCCACTCATTTGACCAGAGAAGTGAACATATAAAATATCCTCTCCTTTTTGGAGGTGAGGTTCAAAAATTTCACAATAAAGACTTGGATTTAGTGAACTGGTATTTACCGAAGCCCCTTGTCGCAATTTTTCATAAAACTCAGGCAATGATATTTCATCATTTCTAAAATAGGCGTGGTCATCTAGGGAAAAAGGCATATGGATTATGTGTATCCCATATTTTTCCACTATTTCCACTGGAATGTCGCAACCAGTATCACTGAAAACTATACTCATTTGTAAATCTCCATTTAATAGGATTTAACTCTCTTAATAGTAGAAAGGAGTTTCTACTATTCATAGAATCACTTGAAGTGTAATATATTCGGACAAATAAAGCAAGTCTTTTTCATATGATTTATTAAAACATTTAAGAGAGAGGAAGTTATATTTTGTTGATTTTCTACGCAATATAGTTTATAATATAGTCAGACTAAAAAATTCATTAGGAGAAGAAGTATGAGCCAATCAAAAGAACAATTAAACAATGAGCAACTAGCGGGTTCAATAGTGTCCGCTGTTGGTGGGTTGCATTTGACAAACTTAGCCGTTGTCCCGGGCATAAGTGTGACCTGTGATATAAGCAGTGTCTTTGAGTCGGACAGTCTAAAAGAGACTTTCAACAAAAAGGAGAAAGTAGTTCTTTTAACTAGTAAAAAAGGAGTGATGAATCCTCTTGAAGAGGACCTTTTTGAGGTGTGCTGTTTGGCACGAATAGAAAAGATACAGGAGATGCCGAACGGAGGGATTAAGGCTTTTGTGATAGGAGAGGAGAGAGCAAGGTTGGTATCTGTTGTGAGTATGAAACCCTTAGTGGTAAATGTCCAGATTTTAAAGGATATAAACGCAGAATCTGAAAAAGCCTTTCAAAAGATGAATGATATAAAGAAAAAATGTAAGGATGCAAGCAAGTTTGACCGATATTTTCCACCTGAGATAGAAACTCAGATAACATACAGTAGCCTTTCGCCTGCTCAGTTTACCGATTCTTTAATTCACTTATTAGTTAAAAAAGTGGAGATTCAGCAAAAGTTTTTGAGTGAAACAGATGTGGAAAAGCGTTTGGATATAATATCAAGCGCTTTGGATAAGTTTATAGGAAGTATTGTCTGGCGTAAACAAATTGATGATAAGGTAAATGCTAATTTTAGCAAAAATCAGAAAGAAATGTTTTTGCGTGAGCAGTTACACGTTATAAATGATGAGTTAAATGGTGAAGTTGATGAAGTGGAAGAGATGAAGGAGAAGGTGAAGGCTTTAAAACTATCTGCCGAAAATGAGCAAAAAGTCTTAAAGGAAATCAACCGCTTATCTAAACTGCCTTTTGGTTCACCCGAGGTAGGGTATATAAGAAACTTCATAGAAACAGTTTTAGAATTGCCGTGGACAGAAAAAACAGAGGATAGTTTAGACTTAGAAAAGGCACGAAAAGTGCTGGATAGAGACCACTATGCTTTGGATAAAGTTAAAGAAAGAATAATAGAAAGTTTAGCCGTAATAAAACTTACTGGCAAGGTGAGTGGGCAGATTTTATGTTTGGTAGGCCCTCCCGGCGTAGGGAAAACCTCCATAGCCCGTTCCATTGCTTTGGCGATGGGGCGTAAGTTTGTTCAAGTGGCTTTGGGTGGAGTAAATGATGAAAGTGTTATTCGAGGACACCGAAGAACTTATGTAGGGGCTATGTGCGGTCGTATTCTTGCAGGAATGAAGCAGGCTAAAACTATAAATCCAGTCTTTTTACTGGATGAAATAGACAAACTTACTAAGGATATAAAGGGCGATCCAGCAAGTGCTTTGTTGGAAGTTTTGGATTCGGAACAAAATAGCCATTTCAAGGATAACTTTTTAGAGTTACCGTATGATTTGTCACAAGTATTCTTTATCCTAACCGCGAACTCTTTGGAGAATATACCAAAACCTCTTTTAGACCGAATGGAAGTCATTGAGTTGCGAAGTTATACCGAAATTGAAAAAATTTACATAGCACAAAAGCATCTAATTACTAAGCAAGAAGAGTTGTGTGGGCTTAAAAGAGGCACTGTTCCTTTTACTAAGGAAGTTTTAAGTCGTATAATAAATGAGTATACCTATGAGGCAGGAGTGCGAAATTTAGAGCGCGCTATTGCAAGTGTTTGTAGAAAGTATGTAACTTTTGAAGTGGGTAAAAAAGAGAAAAAGGATATTACAGTGGATAATTTGCCCGAATTTTTGGGTAATGAGTTTGTCCACGAGCCTGAAATGTTTCAGGGCGGAAATGTGGGTGAAGTGGTCGGGCTTTCGGTCACTAGTGTGGGTGTTGGACATACTCTTCTTATAGAGGCAACTGTTGTTGAAGGGGATAAAAAAATAACTTTGACTGGAAAACAGGGTGAATTGATGAAAGAAAGCACGCAAGCGGCTTATTCTTTGGTGAAAGGTATGGCGGCAGATTTTGGGATAGACAAGGCACGCTTTGTCAATTCCGGATTACACATTCATATCCCGCACGTGCCGAACGGGGTAGAAGGCCCAAGTGCTGGGATTGCAGTTACTACTGCCATAATATCTGCCTTTACAGGCAGAAGAGTAAAGCCTCATTTGGCTATGACTGGTGAAGTTTCTTTACGCGGGCGTGTTCTTGCAATAGGTGGTGTGCGCGATAAATTGATTGCTGCCACTCGTGTAGGCGTGAATACCGTTATTCTTCCTAAGGATAATGAGAAAGATTTAGGCGACCTTCCAAAAGAGGTTCGCGATATGCTGAGTATTCATTTGGTTACCGACATAAGAGAGGTTTTAGCGTTGTCTTTTATGGATGAAACATCTGAAAACTTAACTGCTGGAATGCCTTATTATGCGGATAACAATAAAACACAGCCTTGTGGAAAATCTTAAACCAAGGGAGAAGAATATGATAGTTAAATCCGCAGATTTCGTAACCAGTATAGCAAGTGCGGACAAGTTGGAACAATTAGATATGCCTCAATTTGCCTTTGTGGGTCGGAGTAATGTAGGAAAATCCAGCCTATTAAATGCTTTGTCTTCACGCAATAAATTAGCCAGAACAAGCGGAACGCCCGGACGGACTCGATTGATAAATATTTTTGAAATAAACAAACAGTTTTATTTTGTGGATTTACCCGGTTATGGCTTTGCCAAAGCAAGCAAAAAGGAGCAAGAGGTATGGCAAAGTCTTATAGGAACTTATCTAGAAAACAGCATCCATTTGAAAAGGGTGTTTGTTTTGGTAGATAGTAGGCATAAACCATCTGAAAAAGATGAGCAAATGGTTAGGTATTTGTATGTTCAACAAATACCTTTCAGCATTATTTTGACTAAAACAGATAAATTATCACGCAGTGAGTCTTTTCGGAACAAAAACATGATAGCAAGTGAGTTAGGTGTGGGTGCGGAGGATGTCATTCCTTTGAGTGCCTCGAAAAAAACCAACTTAGATGCGGTATGGAAAATAATAGAACAAGAGTTGACAGTGAAATAAAGGTTTTGCTACTGATTTAATACAGTAGGTTTTATATGACAGTATAAAGAAAGAAATAATTTGACAAAAATAAATAGGTCTGAGATGATAGGTTGAATTATAAAACAACAAACAATACAAAGATTAAATGATATTAAATGTAGTATATTTTATAAGTTGTAAGTGGACAACGCAAAGAAAAAGATAATTTGACAAGATTAAATAGATTTTAGATTATAAGTTGGTTTGAGGGGGTAAAGGATGATTGTAAAAGGTGTGGTAGAGCATATTGTTTTTCAGAACCAAGAAAACGGATATACCGTTGCAGATATAAACAGCAATAATGAACTGATAACCTTTGTGGGTAAAATGCCCTCTTTGCGGTCGGGACAAATTATAGTGGCAACAGGAAATTTTATATCCTCTCAAAAATGGGGAGAGCAGTTTGAGGTGAGTCAGTTTGAAGTGACAGAGCCATCCACAGTGGAGGGTATAAAAAAATACCTTTCTAGCGGTTTGATTCGTGGTGTTGGGCCGGTTACTGCTAATGCCATAGTGGAAGCCTTTGGCGAAAAAACTCTGGAAATTATAGAGTTTAATCCGCTCCGACTTGCCGAAGTAAGAGGTATAAGTCTGAGTAAAGCGGCCGAAATAGGGAAAACGCTATTTGATTTGCGAAAGATGCAGGATGTGGTTTTGTTTTTACAGCAGTATGATATATCCATCAACCTTTCAATGAAAATTTACGAAACATACAAGGGGAAAACGAAAGAAGTTTTACAAAGTAATCCATATAAGTTGGTGGAAGATATTTCGGGTATTGGTTTTAAAACAGCAGATAACATAGCGCAGAAACTAGGAATATCTGAGAACAGTGATTTTCGTGCGCGTGCAGGAATACTGCATATTTTAAATGAAAGCAGTGAAAAAGAGGGCAATACTTACATACCTAAGGAGGGCTTGCTCAAAGCGCTGGAAAAATTGTTAACTATATCTTTGGAGGAAAGGCAGAAGGATATAGATATCATATTACAAAAATTGGCACTGGATGGGTTTATTAGGGAATGCGTTTTTGAGGACAAGCCTTGCATTATGTCTAATAAGTTTTATGTGATTGAGAAAAAATTAGCACAAAAATTATTGCTATTGAAAACGCAAGCGCCTACTTTGCATTTGGATTTATCTGCTGAGATTGCCGAATTTGAACGAGTAAATAAAATTGTTTTGCATAAAGACCAAAAAGATGCTGTTGAAATGGCTATAAATAAAGGGGTATGCGTTATTACAGGTGGGCCGGGAACAGGAAAAACTACTATAATAAAATGCATTTTAAATATACTTAAAAAGCAGGGAAAAACGGTGGCTTTACTTGCTCCAACTGGGCGCGCTTCTAAAAGATTGAGTGAAAGTTGTGATTGTGAGGCTAAAACTATCCATCGTGCTTTAATGGTAGACCATACTAAAATTGGCAGAAGTGGTTCAGACCAAATGTTTGTATATAATGAAAATAACAAATTTCCCTTTGATGTGGTTGTTGTAGATGAGGTTTCTATGGTGGACGCCATTTTGGCGTATAATTTAGTTCGTGCGTTAAAGGCGGGGGCAAAATTGTTATTTGTGGGTGATAAAAATCAGTTGCCTAGTGTAGGGGCTGGAAATGTCCTTGCGGATATTATTCAGTCTAAAATTATTCCTTATTGCAACCTTACTCAAATATACAGACAGGAGGAAGCCAGCCTTATTATTCGAAACGCACACGCAATAAATGAAGGGAAAATGCCTATTTTAGATAACAATAGTAAGGATTTTTTCTTTGAAACTAAAAAGGATGCTCAGGAAATAATGCGTGCTGTTGTGGATATGCAGTGTCATCGAATACCTAAATTTTTAGATATAGATTCGTTAAAAATACAAGTCTTAGCACCTATGAGAAATGGAGTTTGTGGCGTGGATAATCTTAACAATATGATTCAAAATGTGTTGAATCCATCTAACTTAAAATCGCCTGAATTTATGGTGGGGCAAACCACCTTTCGCTTGAAGGATAAAGTGATGCAAACGGTCAACAACTATAACTTAGAGTGGAGAAAATCAGTAGGTCCAGTTTGGGAAATGGGGGAGGGAGTTTTTAACGGAGATATAGGCTTTATAACAAGCGTAAATTTTCAGCAAAATACCCTAGAAGTCACCTTTGAGGATGGGCGGGTTTGTTGCTATCCGCGAAATGAAATCGGACAATTAGCCCTTAGTTACGCAACAACTATTCACAAAAGTCAAGGCAGCGAGTTTGATGTAGTGATTATGCCCTTAATAGGCGGAGCTCCTTCTATACTAACGCGTAATCTGCTTTATACTGCTATCACGCGTGCAAAACATATGGTAGTTTTAGTGGGGCAAAAGTTTCATTTACAGTCTATGATTCGTAATAATTTCACAGCCACGCGTTATAGTGCTTTGAAGATTTTTTTAGAGGAGCAACTGGGTAATTTGGAGTTTTTACAATGAAAATAAATATGCGTGGACAGCAAATCAAACAGCGCTCATTTTCGGATAAAATTAGGCGAATATATAGCCTGCTTTTTCCTGCACATATAAAATGTATAATGTGTTCGCGTGATTTACCTAAAAAGCAAGAGATTGAATTTTGCTCGAAGTGCTTTGAAAAGTTGGAGAAAATAGAAAAGGATAAAAGTTGTATAATATGTGGCGGTGCGTTGAAAAGTTCAAACATTTGTCTGAACTGCAAGCGACATAAGCGTGAGTTTGATATGGCGCAAAGTGTTTTTGTTTATAAGGATGAAGCGCAGAAGTTGATTATCAATTTCAAATACAATAATAAGCCTTATATATCACGAACTTTGGGGAAAGTGTTAGCAGACAAACTTAAAGAAACTGATTGGAAAATAGATTTAGTTATTCCTGTTCCGCTTACACTAAAAAAACATAAGAGCAGAGGGTATAATCAATCTGAACTGTTAGCGAAAGAATGCGTAAAGAAAATAGGTTTGCCTTTGTTTACCGATGTTTTGCATAAAACAAAAGAAACAGAACAGCAAGCCAAATTAAGTTTTCAGGAAAGACAAAAGAATTTAAGAAAAACCTTTACGGTTACAGACTTAGACAGCATAAGAGATAAAAATATTTTGCTGATTGATGATGTTTTAACCACGGGAGCAACTGCGAACGCCTGTGCTTTATGTTTAAAGGATTCGGGGGCAAAAAAGGTTTATCTGCTATGTATTGCCTCTACTCGTCCAGAAATACTGACCACAACGACTAAAAAAGACAAATAAATATGCAAATGTTCTTTCTTTTTGAGTCTTTTTATTATATAATATAAGTTGAATAGTTTTTGGGGAGATTAGTTATGTTAGGTTGGTTTATGTCGGACAACGCACGAAGTTTGAAAAAATTGGAAAAAATGGCACTGAAAGTTGAAGATTTAGAATCTGTTTATCAGGCTATGAGTAATGAAGAACTGCAACAACAGACTGCAATATTAAAAAAGAGATTGACAGATGGCGAAAGTTTGGATGATATTTTATACTGTGCTTTTGCGGTAGTTCGGGAAGCCAGTTGGCGAGTGTTGAAAATGAAACATTTCCACGTGCAGATTGTTGGTGGAATTGTGCTTCATCAAGGGCGTATAGCCGAAATGTATACTGGTGAGGGAAAAACTTTTGTTGCTGTTTTGCCCGCATATTTGAACGCACTTGCTGGTAAGGGCGTGCATATTGTTACTGTTAACGAATATTTGGCTACCCGTGACTCCGAATGGATGGGAAAGGTGCATAATTTTTTAGGCTTATCCGTAGGGTGTTCTTTATCGCAAATGCAACCTTCCGAAAAAAAGAAAGCATATGCGTGTGATATAACATACTGCACAAACAATGAGTTGGGTTTTGATTATCTGCGTGATAATATGGTGAGAAAGGCAGAGGACAGAGTAGGCCGAGGCTATTTTTTTGGTATTATTGATGAGGTGGACAGTATTTTAATTGATGAGGCACGAACTCCCTTGATTATAAGCGGGGCGGGCTTTAAAAGTAGCGAGAATTATGTAAAGGCTCAGCGTTTTATCCGCACCCTACGAAGGGATGAAGATTATTCGGTAGATGAAGAGAAAAAAGCGATTCACCTTACTGAGCAAGGAACAGAGAGGGCAGAAAAGTTTTTTGGTATTGATAACCTTAGTGACATAAATAGTATGGAGTTGAACCAACACATTATGAACGCCTTGCGTGCTAATTTTATGATGAAACGGGATAGTGATTATATTGTAAAAGATGGAGTAGTGCTTTTAGTGGATGAGTTTACCGGTCGTGTTATGGATGGGCGCCGATACTCAAATGGTTTGCATCAGGCTATTGAAGCGAAAGAGGGCGTGCAGATAAAGGATGAAAATATAACGGTAGCAACCATAACCTTGCAGAACTATTTTCGTATGTATAATAAGTTGAGCGGTATGACTGGAACTGCAAAGACTGAGGAAGGTGAGTTTAATAAAATTTATAATTTGGATATAGTAACCATTCCTCAAAATTTACCTAACCGCCGAGTAGATGAGTCAGATATTATATACACTAACACAGAGGCTAAGTTTAAGGCGGTGGTAGACCGAATAGTCAGTTGTTATGAGATAAAGCAACCTGTTTTGGTGGGAACAACTACTATTGAAAAAAGTGAGCATATAAGTAAACTTCTAAAACAGTGTAAAATTCCTCATAGTGTTTTGAACGCAAAAAATCACGCACAAGAGGGTGGGATTATTGCGCAGGCAGGTCAGTTGGGGAAGGTTACCATAGCAACAAATATGGCAGGTCGTGGAACAGATATTCTGTTGGGAGGAAACCCTAGTTATTTAGCAAAAACTCAAATGGCAAAAAGGGGATATACTCATATTCAGATAGAGCAAGCAACTTCTTTTTTGCCAGCAACCAGTGAAGAGACTCAAAAAATAAAGGAAGAATATGACCAAATTTATCAGAAAATAAAGTTAGAAACAGATGCGGACAAAGAGAAAGTTATAGAGGCAGGCGGTTTGTTGATTATAGGAACAGAGCGTCACGAGAGCCGTCGTATTGACAATCAGTTGAGGGGGCGTTCGGGGCGTCAAGGTGACCCGGGGCGTTCGGTGTTCTACCTATCTTTGGAGGATGATTTGTTACGCCTGTTTGGTGGTGACCGACTGAAAAGAATCAGTTCTTTTTTCCGTATAGATGAAGATATGCCTTTTCAGATGAAAATGCTTTCAAAGCAAATTTCAAGCGCACAAAAGAAGGTGGAGATACGCAACTATTCTATACGAAGGCATTTGATTGAGTATGATGATGTTATAAACAAACAACGAACCATTATATATGAGCAAAGGAATCAAATTCTAGATGGTGAAGATGTTCACCAACAAATTCTAGAAATGTTCCCAGAAGTTATTGGTGATGCGTTGGCGAAAGGAATGGATGAGGATAAACCTAGTCACGAGTGGAGTTTAACCTCTATAAACCGATTTTTAGAGGACGGTATTTTTCCAAAAGGCACAAATTTTGTTACCGAAGAAATGTTGGAGGATATAAGTCCTAGCGAGTTGAATGAAGAAGTCTTGGATGAAGTTTTTAAAAAATATCAAGCAAAAAAAGAAGAGTTTACCGAAATTGGCTTGAAGTTGGATACTGTGGAACGCATTATTCTTTTGGATATAGTAGACCGTGCTTGGATGGAGCATATTGATGCTATGACCATATTAAGACACGAAATAGGCACACAAGGTTTGGGAAGACAAGACCCTGTTATAGCGTATAAGCGAGAAAGTTTTCAAATGTTTGATGAAATGATAAGCAAGATAAGAGAGCGGGTGAGCACTGTTTTGCTGAACATACAAAAACCAACAGTTCAGGTTAGACAGCCAGAAAAGCCTATGCAAACAGTAGCCAGTCAAGAAAGTGTCCGCCAAAACTCTACTAATACCCCAAAAGGTCCTGCGGTTAGCGCTAAGGTGGTAGGCAGAAATGAACCTTGCCCTTGTGGTAGCGGAAAAAAATATAAAAACTGTTGCGGACAAGATGAGTAAAATTATGTAGAAAGGAACGCGGTTTCTATTAGAATCTATTAAAGTTCTGCTATTGAAGTGTGGAAGAAAAATCAAACTGTTGCGGACAAGATGAGTAAAATTATATAGAAAAAAATAGAAAATAAGAATCAGATAAACTATGAAACTTTTCCTTATTTTAATTATTTTTGCTTTATCTTACTTTTGCTTAATGTTTTAGTGGACAAGCAGTTGGGATGGGGCTTGATTTGATTTTTGGCTATCTTACTTTTGCTTGATTTGAACTTTGGCTTGATTTGATTTTTGGCTTATCTTACTTTTGCTTAATGTCTTAGTGTGAGTAATATTTGAAGTATAACAGACTTTTGCGAACAAGTGACAGCGAAGAATAAACGGAGTGATTATGACATTAGACCAGATAAAAGACCATTTAAAAGAGATAGAGAAAAGGATTGAGAATGTTCAAGCCCTTTTTCCGAGTGAGCAATTACAACAGCAAAAACAAAGTTTGGAACAACAGCAGTCTGCCCCTGATTTTTATAGCGACCGTAAGAGAGTGGAAAAGGTGGGCAAGCAACTAGCAAGCATACAGGATAAGATGCAAAAATTAAAGCAAATCAAATCCTCTTTTCAAAACATACAAAGTATAGTGGAGGAATGCAGTGAGGAGGACATAGGTATTTTGTCCGATATAGAGATTGAACTTCGAGAGTTGGGGAAATTTAGCGAAAGTATTGAGTTGGAAGGGTTATTTACCGGAAAATATGACAAATTAGGCGCTATTTTAACAATACAAGCGGGAGCGGGTGGAACAGAAGCGCAGGATTGGGCGGAAATGTTATTGAGAATGTATCAGCGATACATTGCTAAACAGGGTTATAAATATCAGATGCTGGATTTAACCGATGGGGATAGTGCGGGCATAAAAGGTGCAACCATACTTGTAGAGGGGGATAGCGTTTATGGCTATCTGAAATCTGAGCGTGGAGTGCATAGGTTAGTGCGTATCTCTCCTTTTGATAGCAATGCCCGTAGGCATACCAGTTTTGCCTCAGTAGAAGTTATGCCACAAATTGAAAATGATAATGAAATTGAAATCAATTCGGATGATTTGAAAATAGATGTTTTTCGTAGTGGCGGACACGGCGGGCAAGGAGTTAATACCACAGATAGTGCGGTTCGTATTCGGCATATCCCTACTGGTATTGTGGTTCAGTGTCAGAATGAACGGAGTCAGATACAGAACCGCGAAAATGCTTTGAGCGTGTTACGGGCTAGACTGGCACAGTTGGAGGAAGAAAAACAACAAGCGAATTTACAGAAAATTCAGGGCAAACTCAAAAAAATAGAGTGGGGAAGTCAGATTCGTAGTTATGTTTTTTGTCCGTATACTATGGTAAAGGACCACCGCACGGACTGGGAAACAAGTGATATTCAAGATTTTATGGACGGAAATATTCAAGAGTGTATCCAAGAATATTTAAAGTCATCATAAAGTGATTTTTATAAAAAATGTGCAAGACTAAGATAATGGAAAAAATAATACCAAACACTGATATGATTAAAAACGGAAGGATTAAATTTAATATTAGAGTAAAAACTTTATAAAAGATTTTTGAAACTAAAAGGTGTTGAAATGATAATATTAGTGTATATAAGCGAATTTAACAAATTGATAAAGGCTAAAAGTTTGTATGAAAAGTAAATTTATATGAAAAGGATTATGAAACACTGAAAAGTTCATATAAAAAGATTTTGAAATACTAAAAGGATGAAAGATGGAAGATATCAAAGTTAATTTTAAAGAGTGTGAATTTTATTGCAGGTCTTGCGGTCTGATAGAGCAGGATGGTAAGTTTTTAATTATGAAATCAGAAAAGGCGGATTATTTTCACATACCGGGCGGGCATATTGAAGTCTTTGAAGATTCGGAAAAAGCGGTGTGCCGTGAGATTAAAGAAGAGGTTGGGTGTGAGGTTCTGCCTAAAAAACTGTTTTGTATAAATGAAAACTTTTATGTTAAAGGGGGCAAAAATTTTCACGGTATAGAGTTCTATTATTTGTTAGGGCTAAAAGAGAAAATTCACATAAAAGATTGTGAAAAAACCGAAAAGGATAAAGGTGTTTTAAAGAAGTTTCAACTGAAATGGGTGGAAATAAATCAAATGAAAGATATTGACCTAAGACCCTTGACTGTCAAAAATTTGATTATAAATAACCAACTATCTTTTACTCATTTAATCAAAAAAAATTTAGAATAAGGGTATGGTTGAATAAGATGTTAGAAAGTGTAGAGTTTTTTAACACGCTTTTACCGCACGCTTAACAAAAAAATTCAGAATCAAGACTGGTTAAGCAATACTAGAAAGTCTAAAAAATTTTTATAATGCGTTAGAAATTTATAATGAGGATATAGTTGAGTAGGGGGACTAGAAAAGTTTTTACAATGCGTTTAATAAAAAATTCAGAAGGAAAATATAAATCAATTCAGAATTAAAAATTCATACAGTAGAGAGTGTCAGCATTTTAAGGCACACAGTAGAAAGTATTAGTATTTAAATTATAGTAGAGAATGTCAGTATTAAAAGGGGGAAGTATGACCTTTCATCAGCGAATGATAGAGAAAGTGAATAAGTTACGCACGCAAAAAGTGGTGCGTATTTTGGCTATTGAAAGTTCGTGTGATGAAACCAGTGTTGCGGTGGTGGAAAATGGGCGAAAAATCCTTAGCAATATAATTTCCTCACAAATTGATATTCACGCTCAGTTTGGCGGAGTTGTTCCCGAGGTTGCTAGTCGTAACCATATTTTGAGGATAAATCCTATTTTAGAACAGGCTCTTGCGGAGGCGAACTGCACTTTGGAGGATATAGATGCCATAGCGGTCACACAGGGTGCGGGGCTGGTGGGGGCTTTGCTGGTAGGGGTGACGAGCGCAAAAGCGTTGAGTTTTGCGACTGAAAAACCTTTGATAGCGGTCAACCATATAAAAGGACATATAGCAGCCAACTATATTGCTCATCCGAATTTAAAACCGCCTTTTATTTGCTTGATTGTTAGCGGAGGGCATACCGCTATTGTGAAAGTGGTTCAGTATAATAAATTTGAACTGATTGGCTCTACTCAGGATGATGCTATTGGCGAGGCTTTTGATAAAGTGGCGCGAATTTTAGGGTTGGGTTATCCGGGAGGTGCTAAAATTGATAAAATCGCAAAGGGTGTTACGGGGAATATTGAATTTATAAAACGCCACACACTACAAGACAGTTTTGATGTGAGTTATAGCGGACTAAAAACGGCAGTTATAAACTATGTTCATACACACCAGCAGGCGGGCAGGGAGTTGGATATTCCGAATATATGTGCATCTTTCCAGCAGCAGGCAGTAGATATGCTTGTAGAAAAAACATTAAAGGCTTGCCAAGAATATAAAATGAAAACTTTGGTGGTGGCTGGCGGTGTTGCTGCAAACAGTTACCTAAGGAATACTCTGAGTGAATTGGGCGACAAAGAAGGTATAACAGTAAGGTTTCCGCCTATGGGGCTGTGCGGAGATAATGCGGCTATGATAGGTTCACTTGCATATTTTAACCTACAAACGGATGACCCTGCTGAGTTAAATATGGGCGCAAAACCATCTATCCCGCTAGAATAAGGTTTTATTGAGAGGAGAGTTTTGGGTGTTACATTCCTCTTTGTTAGATGTTTTAGAGGACAAGCAATTTAGCGGGCTTGATTGGGGAGTTTAGCATGTTTTTTCTTAACTGTGCTTTATTGAAAGTTTATAAGTGTTTAATTTCGTTTAAGTTTTCAATTTATTATATTTCCTAAGGTGATAGTGTGGAGTTTTAATTTGGGGCGAGGTAGCCCTCTTTTTAATTTTTATTTATTTTTATCCTATTGGTGGCAAGGCATAGTGTGATTTTTCTATTTATAATATACAATTATTTTTACAAACCCTATTGAAAGCTGTTTAAAAGAGTGGTATACTTAAAAAAGTAAATTAAGAAGGAGTTTTGGTTTATGTTTTATAAAACAAAAGATGGTTCCCCCTTTTTTATAAAAAAGAGAAACATTGAAAGAGGGCAGGTTTACTTAAAAGCAATGAATTTTAATTTTGATGAAATCGGGTATTTGAGATATGAAATCACGGATGACAAGGCGTATTTGTATAATATAAGAGTAGAAGAGGCTTTTTTAAATAAAGGTGTAGGGCATTTCTTGATTCAAAAATTTGAAGAGGAAATGGAAAAAGATGATGTTTTTAAAGTTAAGGGAAAATACTATCCTGATGGTCCGGGAGGTTCTTTAACAGAGGATTTTTATAAGCGTGAGGGTTACACTGTGGAAAGTGGTGACGGATTAGGTGACTGGGTGGTGTATAAATGCTTTTATAGAGAAAAATCCGCTGAGAAAAATGATGTATCCAGAACTCTTTAAACATTAAAAGTTAATTTTCTTTAATAATTAAGACAGCAAGCAAAGAATAAGATAGCAACAAAAAGAACGGTTGATTTTCTTTGAGTAATTTTAAGATATTTGGCAAACAGTTGGATGATAAAAATAATTATGTTTGGTTATAATAAAAAGCATATATAAATTAAACAAAAGATATCTAGCAACAGTTGGATGACAATAAAAAACAGTCGGATGATAACAAAAATTTTCATTTGTTTATATGTTATAAAGTGTTGGTGGACTTTTTATCTTATCTTAAAAGAATACCATAAGAAAGAAGTTGTTCCAGCATTAATAAAGGCGTTTCTTATCTTATCTTATCTTATCTTATCTTATCTTACCTTATTGCTGGGCTTGATTTATTTAATAGTGTTAGGTAGTAATTTTTCAAGTTACTACCTTTATTGTTTTTTGCTGAGAGGTTGACTTTTTTAAAAAATATGGTATAATTTTCATAATAGTGCGGAGGGTTTATTGCCACTTTTATGCACCAACTAGTCCTCTGTAAAAGGAGAAAGAATGGTTTTAAAGGAATACATAAAAAGGATTGAATCAAATTTTGGTGAAAATCAGCAGACCGCAGTCCCGCAAAGTGAAAAACCACTAGAATTGGAAGCAATGTATGCGATAAATGGATTTAATGTTCAGGGTTATATCAAAATGTATCAGGAGGCGAAAGGCTTGCCTATAAGACAATGTTGCGTATATCTGGAAAAAATAGGTTGGGCTGAGGGGGCGACAAAGTATTGGGATTGTAAGGAATATGTTGCAACACCAGTGGGTAAGATGTTTTTACCCATTGAGAGTCAAAAGGTGTCTCAAAAATCTAACCGCCCTAAAAAAGAAAGAAGTTTCTAAGGTTAACTTATATAATTGTATTGTGAACTATTCAGTTCGTAAATGTTTGGCGTTATGGTTGATGTTTTTTATGGCTCGGTGAGATGTTGAATTTATATCTAAGATTTCCTTTATAAATGTTTGATTGTTGTAATGTTACTTTATTATTCTTTAAAATATAAAAACATATAAGTTTTTTGTTTAATTTCTGCTTTTAGAACAGGGATAAAGAAACAAAGGGCGATAAATCAAGGGTAAAGGAACAAAGGGCAATAAATCAAGGGTAAAGGAACAAAGGGCGATAAGAAATACAAATCCACGCTTTCACTTTCTGCTTTAACAAAATAAGAGTAAAAAGAAAGGAATTTATGATTAAACACTTTTAAGAGTGTTTTTTTCATATATATATTTGCAATTACAAAACAAGAAGATTTATATTTTCATTTTTCTTTTTGTATTATATTAACAGTTTGTCCAAAAGTGAGTTCAAACAGGGGTAAAGTTTATAAAAGTAAAGCCATAAAATCAATGAAAATGAAGGGCAATTAGGCAAGTATGAAAAAGCGTTAAGATATAAAAAGGAAAGGACAGTAAGTAAGGGGTATGTTTTTTATAATAAAAAATCAGTAAAAAAGAGGTGAGCATTGAAGGGCTAAAAGATTGGTTGGGATAGGGTTAAGTATAAAAGGGTGAAGATATAAAAGGAAGGATGGCAGGTAGAGAGTGTTGGTATATTTTACATAAATAACGAATTGTGAAAAAATGAGGTAAATATGAAAGCAGTAATTTTAGCGGGAGGTTTAGGTTCACGAATGGCTCCTATCAGCCGAGTGGTGGCAAAGGAAATGTTGCCCGTAGTGGATAGGCCGGTTATGGACTATTTGGTTTCCGATTTATTAGACTCAGGAGTGAAAGAGATTTTGGTAGTCTCACACAAAAGCAAGACTTGTATACAGGATTGCTTTAATAATAGTAAAGCATTATTGACATATGTCTACCCGGATGCTCCGTTGGGAGTGGTAGATGCTTTGCTTCACGCTGAGAGTTTTGTTGGGAGCGAACCCTTTATTTTATTGTATGGGGATGTTCTTTTTTCAGGTAAACCTGCTAGCAGTATTGCTCAGATGCTGGAAGTTTATGAGCGAACAAAAAGTTTAGTAGTTGCCACTAGACAGGTGATAGTTAAAGATGTGCGCTTATACGGCTGTATAGATTTTTCAGAGGTTGAGGGTGACAAGTTTATCACCTCCATAGTGGAAAAACCAAAGCCTGAGCAAGCGCCATCTAATATTGTTTTGGCGGGGCAATACATTTTGACTGCGGACATTTTCCCTCTCTTAAAGCAAGTTTCCGAAGGGCAACTGTTTACTCATTGTTTACTTGAATTAGCCAAGAGTAAAGGGGTGGTTATGGCAGAAATATCGGGTAAGTGTTTTGATATAGGAAGCAAAGCAGGGTATGTTTTGGCTACGCTACATTATGCTATGAAACATATTCAAATTAAAAGACAGATAAAATCTTTTATGTATAGGTTTAATGAGAAAAATACGCGAAAAAATGAAGACGGATAAAATAAAAAATAATACTAACTACAAGAGCGGTTCAATCAAGGGGGTAGGGGCGAAGTCGGTGGTTCAAAATCAAGCCAAAGTTC
>CAYJAI010000007.1:28242-29470 GCA_964368395.1 uncultured Christensenella sp.
AAGCCAAAGTTCTAATTGCTAATGCTCTAATTAAAGCCAAAGTTTAAAATGCTTGTCCACTAAGACATCTAGCAAGGGGTAGGAGAATAAGCGGGCGGTCATATTATAAGAGGTAAGGGAGCAAGGGCAGTGGTTCAAAATCAAGCCCCGTTCAAAATGCTTGCCCACTAAGACATCTAGCAAGGGTGAGATAACAAAAAAGAAGCGCTTAATTTGCGCTTCTTTTATGAAAGAATCCATTTTATCGGGCACTTTTTATTAACAGAATATAAGTTTTCAATAAGATTTATCGGCATCGTGTTCGAACATTGCAACCTATTTCTGCTATTCTTTCCTTAGTCCTTTTCATACATTTTCTTACTGTCTTTTCTCGCTCAACTTGTTCAACGCGTTTTGCTTCGGCTTCTTTTTTCTCTGCTTGTCTTTCTGCGAAATCATTTAACATTTTCATCACTTCATTATGTGCTTCAACACTTGTTTTTTCATTTCGTCTCATAGTTTCACCCCTTTTTATTTATATATATAATATTATATCATCTTTTATACAAGTGTCAAGACCCCTTTTGCCAATATGGCAGGAAATCTAAACAAAAAGCCTGCTATTTCAATCTAACACCCTCAATCAAGCAGCAGTCAAAAAGGTGTAATTGTTCTTTTTTTGTAATCCAAACATAAATTTTTCCAGATTTATATAGTTTCCAAATGTAATTTTCTACTTTTTTTAGTGCTCCAAAGTAATTTTTTACTTTTTTATATGTGTCCAAAAGTGTAATTTTCTTACTTTTTCCTGTCTAAAAAGTGTGGTTTTTGTTGTTATTGTTATTATTTGCATTGTAATATGGCGGAAAATAGTGCGAACACACGGCTAGGTTTGTATGCTTTTGGCATAAAAAGGGTCTTTTTCGATAAAAAATGTAAAAATTATACCTTTTTTTAAAAAAAGGCGTTGACATTAGTATTGTGTACTGATATAATACTTTCGTTATCCTTTGAATATGGTCTTGTGTAAATGAGATTGTGTCCAAGAATAACGAGCACTTTGACAACTGAATACACTTACAAATTAAGGTTTTTTTTAGGTCTTGTCAATTCAGACATTTTATTATGTCATTACAAGAACAATAAAACTATTTTTACGCAAGTAATTAGTTTTTGAGTTTGGATTATAAAACGTTAGAGTTTGATCCTGGCTCAGGACGAACGCTGGCGGCGTGCTTAATACATGCAA
>CAYJAI010000008.1:0-28543 GCA_964368395.1 uncultured Christensenella sp.
GGAGAGTTTGATATTAGGCTCTATATTAGTAGATGGACAATTTTTTAATACTGTTGCCTGTGCTACGGGAAGTCATTTTTCTAGTGCGGAAAAGCAATTTAGGTATCCGTTGGAATTAGGCAATCAACGCCCGCCCACCTCTCAATGGACTGTTACCGGTGCCGGATGCGCTATACTATCCAACAAAAAGGATAAAATTTCAATAACACACGCCACCATAGGTAAGGTGGTAGATTGGAATGTTAGCGATATAAATAATATGGGCGGAGCAATGGCGCCGGCTGCTTTGGAAACTCTTTATACCTTTTTTCAGGACACAAATACTAATCCTAGTGATTATGATTTAATTCTCACGGGCGATTTAGGAAAAATAGGTAGTGAGGTTTTAAGGGATTTGTTAGAGTTTAGGGGGTATAAACTGGGCAATAATTATAGTGATTGCGGACAAATGATGTTTACTAATTCCCAAAAGGTTTTTCAGGGCGGTAGCGGGTGCGGATGTATAGCCAGCATCTTAAATTCCTATGTAGTTCAACGAATGCGGGCGGGGAAATTAAAGAATGTTGTAGCGGTGGCAACTGGGGCTTTGATGAGCCCGATATCTGCACAGCAGGGTGATAGTATCCCCAGCATAGCGCATTTAGTTCTTTTGCAAGGAGGTGAATAATGTTTGACCCCATTATGTATTTGAAAGTTTTTGCAGTTGGTGGGTTTATCTGTCTAATTGGTCAAATTTTAATTATAACCACTAGAATGACTAGTGCTAGAATGTTAGTAACCTTTTTGCTTTTAGGTGTCTTTCTTCAAGCAATAGGTGTTTTTGAGCATATAAAAGAATGGGCTGGAAGTGGGATAACCATCCCCATTGTGGGCTTCGGTTACAACATAGCAAAGGGTGCTATGGATGGAGGGGCGACCGAGGGGCTTTTAGGCGTTATCACGGGCGGTTTAAGCGCTACTGCTACGGGCATAACTGCCGCCGTTGTTTCCGCTTTTATCTTTTCACTAATATTTAGCAGTAAAACTAAAAAATAGCAAACTTTATTAAATTTTTAGCATATATTACTTTGTGAGAAGGATAAATCCGTATAAGAAAATGCGTTCGCGCTTATTTATTGCCATAATAAGTATATTATCTGTGGTTGTTTTACTATTTGTCTTTTTTGCTAATTGTGTAAACCCAGTTATTATTTCTACTAGTGAATCAAAAATTCGTTCCCTTGCTTCGCGTGCGGTGAATGATGCAGTTCAGGTTGTCATCACCGAAACGAACACTTATGATAACTTAATTGATATCACCACTAATGAAGATGGAAAAATAGTTTTTATACAAGCGAAAAGTTTAATTGCAAACAGGCTTGCAAGAGAAATCAGCAAGTTAGCAAACCAAAAATTGGATTTGATTAGCAGTGAGGGCGTTTCTATACCTTTGGGAACTTTGTCCGGTATAAGCGTTTTTGTAGGAATGGGACCTCAAATTACCTTTCAAGTTATGGCGTTAAGCACTATAAAGTCTACCTTTAACAGTGAATTTACCAGTGCCGGAATAAACCAAACTAACCATAGAATTTACTTAAATCTGGAAACAACGGTGAGTGTAATTTTGCCAACAGCCACACGAACGGTAGTTGTTTATAATCATCTTTTGATATGTGAGGCAATTCTGATAGGTGAAATCCCTTCAACATATCTTAATTCGAGCAGTCTAGATGAGATGTTAAACTTAGTTCCTGCATAATCAGTTGATAATAAAATCAGAAATATTTAATTCTGCCACCTAAAAAATTATTTTATGTTATTGGACTGTTCGCTAGTTATCTTATAATCTGACCGATGCTTTCCTGTTATCTTATTGTTGCTTATGTCTTATAGGACAAGCGATTTGAACGGGCTTGATTTTGAACCTAATAAAACCGCTACTAGTAGTACGGTTGCCACAGTGTGAGCGATTTGAACGGGCTTGATTTTGAACAGTTATCTTTCCTTCCCTTGCTTATATTGATTTTTTAAAATTTTACTTTTATTGCATAAATAGTTGACTTTTCTTTTAAGTCCTACTATAATAATGGTATCATTTTGAATAAACGCGAGGATGAAAGACTAGTAACATTATTCAACCTTTAACAGAGAGGAGTGGTGCTGAGAAACTCCATTGTGTGGTAATGTGAATTCACTTTCTAGCACTCTTTTGAAAGTCATAGTAGGGAGAGCGTTGGCAACGACACAGCCGAATAAGTGCTTTTTACTTTTGTAAAAAGAAGTTAGGTGGTAACACGGAGAAGACTTCGTCCTATTTTTAGGGGCGAAGTCTTTTTAAAAGGGGAAGATATGGAAAACAAAACAAAACAACTTTTACAAGACGCTTTATCTATGATTGAACAGGCGAAAAGCAAGCAAGAATTATCTAATATAAATACTGAATTTTTAGGGAAAAAAGGCAAAATAAGTGAACTTTTACACCACCTAAAAAAGGTTTCTGCTGAGGAAAGACCAAAAGTAGGTGCATTTCTGAACAAATGTAGGGATAGCATAGAGCAGGCTCTAAGAAACAAGACCGGGCAGATTGAACGCGATAAGTTGAATGAAAAACTGATGCAAGAAAAAGTGGACATTACCATACCAGTTAAGCCCTTAAAGGTGGGGACGCTTAATCCTATTACTCAGATTCAAAAGTTGTTGACTGATTTCTTTGTTCGAAAGGGTTTCACCATAAAAACAGGAACAGATATTGAAACAGACTATTATTGTTTTGAGGCTTTAAATGTGCCTAAAAATCACCCTGCACGCGATGCTCAGGATACTTTTTATATCAATGATGAAGTTGTTTTGCGAACGCATACTTCTTCAACGCAAATACACACCTTGGAGAAAGAAAAACCGCCTATAAAAATGGTGTCAACAGGCTCCACTTACAGAATAGATGAAGTTGATGGAACACATTCACCCTTTTTTCATCAGTTAGAAATAATGGTGATAGATGAGAATGTATCAATGGCAGATTTAAAGGGTATTTTGGAGGAGATGGTGAAATGTCTGTTCGGAGAAAAAACCGAAATACGCTTACGACCATCTTACTTTCCTTTTACCGAACCCAGCGCCGAGTTAGATGCTACCTGTATTCAGTGCGGTGGAAAAGGGTGCTCTTTGTGTAAAGGGACAGGCTGGATAGAACTTATAGGATGTGGAATGGTAAATCCTAAAATATTAGAAAACCACGGTATAGATTCTTCAAAATATGCCGGATATGCTGCGGGTATAGGGCTGGAAAGAATTGCTATGCTACGCTATGGCATAACAGATATACGAGACTTTTTTGCAAATGATATAAATTTACTGGAACAGTTTAAATAGGAGAGAGGAAAATGATAGTAACATTAAATTGGTTAAAAGAGTATGTGGATTTAGCAGGTTTAACTCCTCAGCAAATTGCGGATGCTTTTACTTTTTCCGGCTGGGAAGTGGAGAACTACACCAACTTAGCCGAAAATCTGAATTTTGTTGTGGTCGGAAGGATAGATAAAATAGAAAAACATCCCAACGCAGATAAATTATTAGTTTGCTCTATCTTTGATGGTAAAAAACATAATCAGATTATAACTCACGCCACTAATATGAAAGAGGGTGATTTTGTTCCCGTGGCTCTTGATGGGGCACAACTAGCAAATGGTTTAAGCATAAAAACTACTAATATGCGTGGGGTAGATTCTTGTGGTATGATGTGTGCCGGGGAGGAGTTGGGTATAGATGATTCCGTTTATACGGGAGCGGAAACAGATGGGATTATGATTTTAGATTCCAACACCTGCACAGTGGGGCAAAGTATGGCCGAAGTGTTAGGGCTTGATGATGTGGTATATGATATAAAAGTTCTAGCAAACCGCCCAGATTGCCAAAGTGTAGTAGGGTTAGCAAAGGAATTGGCTTGCGCACTCAATCGCCCTTTTAAAAGCCCTAATCTAAACTATACTATATCAGGCGAAGATTTAGCCTTTAAGGTAGAAAGTGAAACAGAGGACTGTCCATATATTCTTGGGCAAGTAGTGCGTGATGTGAAGATAGAACCCTCGCCTAAGTGGTTGCAAAACCGTTTACGAACGATTGGGTTACGCCCTATAAACAATATAGTGGATATTAGTAACTATGTTCTGTGGGAAACAGGACAACCTTTACACATATATGACTACGAACAGATACAAGGCAATAAGTTAGTGGTAAGGCAGGCGAAAGACAAGGAAGAGATAGAACTGCTAAATGAGAAAAAATATGAACTGAATGCACAAAATATAGTTATAGCAAATAGTGAAAAGGCTATGGGACTGGCTGGAATAATGGGTGGGGCATCCTTTTCAGTATTGGACACTACCAAAGATATAGTTATAGAAAGTGCTACTTTTAAAAAAGAAGTTGTCCGCAAAACTGCGCGGAGTTTAGGGCTTCGCACGGATGCTAGCGGTCGCTATGAAAAAGGGGTAGAGCCTATTAGTTGTGAAATAGGGCTTAACAGAGCACTGCACTTGATTGAAAAGTTGAAAATAGGAAAAATAACTGGGACAGTTCATAAAAATTCGGATATACAATTTAAAAACAAAGTAGTTGAAGTAAATTATAAACGCATTTTAGAGTGGTTAGGCTTAGATATTCCTCTAAATGAAAGCATAAACATTTTGAGTAAATTGGATATAAAGACAAAAATCAAACAAGATGTTTTGGCGTGTGAAATTCCTTTAATCCGTTCAGATATAGAAAACTTTTCAGATATAGCCGAAGAGATAATAAGGTATTGGGGTTTAGACAAGTTGCCTACAAGTTTTAATTTACAAACTCAATCTATTACAGGTGGCTATGAAAAGTCTATTGCACGGAATAATGGAGTAAAAGATTTAATGCTGGTAAGCGGAGCAAATGAAATTAAAACTTATACCTTTATAAATATTGAAGATTTACAAAAATTAGAAGTGAATGAAAAGGATGATTTATACACTAAGATAGTGCATATACGCAATCCTTTAAACGCAAGCACTGCGACTATGCGGACTCAGATGCTCAGCAGTATGTTGGGTGCGGTAAAATATAACTTAAACCATAAAAATAGTGAGTTTGCACTTTTCGAAATAGGAAAAATATTTTGCGATAAAAATTCTTTAAATCAAACGAATTCAAACATTTTGCCTGAGGAGAGAGATATTTTATCCTATATAACTATTGAAAAAAATATGGATTTTTTCGATGTGAAAAGCATAGTTGAGATGCTAGCCGAAAAGTTAGGGCTGAGATTTTCTTATAAACTTTCAAAAATTCAGTATTTACATCCGAATATTTGTGCGGAAATTTTCTTAGGGATAACCAAAGTGGGAAGTATAGGAAAGGTTCATCCACAAGTTTTGAATAATTTTGATATTCAAGGTGAATTATATTACTTTGAGTTGGATATAGGCTTATTACCGGATAAAAAGGTTAAAAAAGTAAAACCGCTTGCAAAATATCCTTCCTCTACGCGCGATTTATCCATAGTAGTTAAGGCAGATGTTCTTGCTGGTGAGGTGGTAGAACAGATTAAGCAATCTGCGGGCATTTTATGCGAGCAAGTGGAGTTTTTAGATATTTATCAAGGTCAGCAGATAGGTGAGGATGAGAAGAGTATTTCAGTGCGTTTAGTATTTAGAAAACAAGATAATACCCTTACACAAGATGAAATAAACACACAAGTTGATAAGGTTTTATCTCAATTAAAAATAAAATTTAATGCGAAATTGAGGGTGTAATGATTTATTTTGACAACAGTTCTACAACTCAAATTTATCCTGAGGTGGCTGAATTTATTTATCAACACAGCCAAAAAGAATTCTTTAATCCATCAGGGATTTATGCTCCTAGTTTGAAAGTTGCTCAGCAAATAGAAAAAGCAAGGCAAAAACTGCTCAAAATGTTAGGCGCGGTGCAAAGTGAAGTGTTGTTCACTGCCAGTGCTACTGAGGCGAACAATTATGCGTTAAGATGTTTTGTTGGAAAAAATAAAAAGATTTTAGTCAGTGAGGGGGAGCATTCTTCCATTTATCAGACAGCCTTATTTTTAAAGCAGAAAAACATTCCCGTAGAGTTTGTGAAAATAACTGAGCGAGGACTTTTGGATATAGAAGATTTAAAATTAAAGTTGACCGAAGATGTGGGTTTAGTTTCTTTCATCCATATAAATAATGAAACGGGTGCTATAAACGACTTAAAAAGCATTTCTGAAATAGTGCGGAAAAAATGCCCTGAGGCTCTTATTCATAGTGATGGTGTTCAGGCATTAGGCAAAATAGATATTAACCTTAGTTTTTTGGGCGTGGATATGTATACTGTAAGCAGTCATAAGGTTCACGGCCCGCGTGGAGTAGGGGCTTTGATTTTTAATAAAAAACATCCTCCAAAACCCTTAATTATAGGCGGAGGGCAGGAAAAAGGATGGCGTTCAGGCACTGAAAATGCCTCTGCTATCTTAGGCTTTATCCTATCTGCGGAAAAAATGTATAACAACTTAGATGAAAATTATGCACATATTGAGTTGTTAAGAAAAATTTTGTTAGAGGGAATTCAAAGTCTGAATTCTACTGTTATAGGAGAAATAGATAGTTGTGTGCCTCATATTTTAAGCGTAAGTTTTGAGGACATTAAGGGTGAGGTTTTGGTGCATATGCTGGAACAGAATCAGGCGTATGTGAGCACGGGTTCTTCGTGTAATTCAAAGCATATGGGCAATCGTGTTCTGCTATCAATGGGAAAGAGTAAAAAGCAAGAAAGTGGAAATATCCGTATCAGTTTTTGCGAGCAAAACACCACTGAGGAAGTTTATAAATTTATTAAACTTTTAACCTCTAACATCCAAAAAATAAAGGGGCTAAAAATATGGAAAAAGTGATTATTTTAAGATATGGGGAAATTCACCTAAAAGGTGCAAATCGTGGGTATTTTGAAAATGCCCTAGTTCAGAATATCAAAAAATCTCTTTCAGGTTTTTCATATAATTTAAATAAGATTTCAGGCAGGTATGAGATAGCGCAATATAAAGAAAATGAAGAAAAAATTTTAGTAGACAAATTATGTAAAGTATTTGGGTTGTTTTCATTAAGTTTGGCTACCAAAATAAAAACAGATTCAGATAATATTTTGCAGTTTTGTTCTGAATTAACTTTGAATCAAAAAACTTTCAAAGTTGTGGTTAGGCGGGCGGATAAGCGTTTTCCAATCAAGTCAATGGAGTTTGCAAGTCTTTGCGGTGATAAGGTTCTAAGAAATAATGCAAATATAAAAGTAGATGTGCGAACACCTGAGGTAGAGGTTAAAATAGATATTCGAGAAGAGGGTAATACTTATATTTCTTTTGAGGATATTAAATGTGCGGGCGGGATGCCCGTAGGAACAGCAGGTAAGGGTGTGTTATTGCTTAGTGGGGGGATAGATAGTCCAGTTGCAGGATATTTTTTAGCGCACAGAGGAATGAGAATACACGCCGTACATTTTCATAGTTTTCCTTATACCAGTTTGCAGGCAAAGGATAAAGTTGTCCGCCTTGCTAAAAAAATAAGCGAATATTGCGGTGATATAAATCTGCATATACTTTCATTAAAAGAGACCCAGGAAAGTATTTATAAGAATTGTGACCGCGATTATATGATTATTTTAATGCGTAGAATTATGATGAGAGTGGCAGAAAAACTTTGCGAAAAAATAAATGCGCAAGCAATTATAACGGGTGAAAATTTAGCGCAAGTAGCCAGTCAGACAATGGAAAGCATAACAGTGACCAACGCGGTAGTCCAAGTTCCAGTTTTTCGACCGCTCATAGGTTTTGATAAAGCGGATATAATAGAAAAGGCTAAAAAAATCAACACTTATGATATTTCTATTGAGCCATATGAAGATTGTTGCACTGTATTTCTGCCCAAAAATCCGGTTACACGACCTAATATGAAAAAGGTTTTGGAGCAGGAAAGTAAATTAGATATAGATAAATTAGTCCAAGAGTGTTTGGATGGCGAAGAGCATATTTTCATATCTGCAAATGAAGAATAGTTATGCTAATTATTTCAAAAAACAACGCAAAAAAGTTTCTTTAAATTCACTCAACACAAATATATTTATATTTTTGAATTTAAGAAAATTTATTTAATACTTTTCGATTTTAAAACAGTAATCGAACACAAAAAAGAATAAAAAGTGAGCGTTTAACACTCACTTTTCTGTTATATTAAATTTCTATTTTTTGGTGTTACCTTGCTCCTTGATAGATATCTTAAAGGAGAAGTGATTTGAACTTTGGCTTGAACGGATGCTTTGAAAACATATATAAAGAAAACAAATTGAGGGTTTAGATAAAAATCAAAAAGCACTGTTTCTATCTTTAAAGAAAAAATACGGTCTAGTTGAGCCACTACCTTATAGCAAAATTATTCTAAAACTTTCAGCATAATATAGCGGTTTTTACCTCCGTATTTCAACTTTTCGTTTTTAATTTCATAGCCCTTGTTTAGAAGATTTTTTAGACTATGAACATTTTCAGGAGAAACGGTTGCCGCTAAGAATTTTGCACCACAATCTTTTGCTAGTTTGTCCGCCAATTTTAAAAGGTATCTCTGTATGCCCATTCCTCTATAATCAGGGTGAACAGCGATAACATTGACTACTGCGGTTTTCATTATATCCTCATTTTCAAGGTTTGAATCCAAAGCCAAGTTATGCTCACAGTCACGCGGATGAGTAAAAACAAGCATAGACATTATGTTTTTCCTTTCGGTATGGCGCACTAAAATAATGTCATCCCCAGCAAGCAATTCCTCTTTTAAGGTTTCGCTATCGTGACCTTGAAACAAATGAGGGTTTGGCAATACTCTCAATATACTGTTTTCAAAATCAATTATTTCAGTTATGTTATCCAAAGTTGCTTTTTCAACTATTCCAACCATTTTTTTATTACTATTACCATTTTGAACATCAAACAAAACCTCACCAAATCCAGGTTCACAACCGCGAGTAATCATATAACACCTCTTTTATTAACACATAGATTTAATCATATTTTTGCTTTGTTGTCAATTAAAAAGCCAGTGTCGGGCAACCTTTTTTACAAAATTTTGTTCTGCTTTTTGCTTATTTTTTTCTACTTTTTCCTTTTTGATATATAGGGTTACCAAATCACTTTTTGCTTCTGCTCCACTGAATTGGTTGCGGGCAACAATGAAATAATCTATTCTACCCTCGCTAACTGGTATGCTATAAGGGCTTGAACAATCCTTGTCGTAAAGTTCACCATTTTCATATACATCGTATTTCAAAAACCTTTCACTATTCCAAGTTAATATGGCATTACTTTGCTCTTTTTTCACAGATAGGGTAGGTGAGGCTACCTTAACAAATCGGCTGCCCGTTGTTTGAGGAAGATAGCGTTCAGAGCAAAAATCGGTAAGCGTGTATCGGTCGGGCGTTTTTTCAGAGGCTAAATTGACTATGTGTTTTTCCTTCCAATCCAGATAATCTACTTTTATACTTTTAATAGAGTCTGGTTTCTTGAATTTTATGTCCTCTTCAAGGTTTAGGGCTTGCCATACTATTTTGTTTAAATTTGCCCCTAATGTTCCGCCATTTTGTTCTTTTGAAAGATTGTTTTGTGTGTTTCCACTTAAATTACCTGCCCACGCACAAAGGGTGTATTGAGTGTTATAACTAACACACCAAGCATCGGTATTTTGATTGTTTTCTTTCGCTCCGACTGTTCCTGTTTTTGCTGAAAGAGTTATGGGAAGGCTGTTCAGTTTTTTTGCTGTTCCTAAACGCACACAGTCTTCTAATGTATCATTTATCAAAAAGGCAGTTTCTTCGTTAAAAACTTGCTGTCTTGAAAGTTGGTCTTCATACACAACTTGACCGCTTAAATTCTCTATTTTGCGTATCAACTTATAATCGCCATAGTTACCACTGTTGGCGAAATTAGCGTATGCTGCCGCCATTTGCAGAGGACTGACACCATATTGCATTGCTCCCAAAGAAAGAGCCAAATGATTATCCTCTTCCTCAAAGTCTATGCCTAGTTGTGTCGCATACTTTTTTGCCTTTTCCAACCCTACATATTCCAAAACCTTTACCGCTGGAATATTTTTAGACTGATACAAAGATTGTCGTGTGGTAATCCAACCGTCTGTTCGCCCATCAACATTCGAGGGAGTCCAATCTCCAAATTTTATTGTGCTATCGTTTAGAGGAGAGATAGGCGAAAGAATACCCATATCAAAAGCAGGAGCATAACATAAAATCGGCTTAATTAAACTACCGGGCTGTCTTTTTATATCCGCATTATTAGAGGTAGAAACCAAGGCTTTGATACCTAATGTTTTATTATCTAAAACCACCAACACACTATCAATCTTTTTGTTGCTACTGTTTTTATAAATAATGTTTTGAAAACCATCTGCTAAACTAGATTGCAGATTGCTATCAAGGTAAGTATAGATTTTATAATTAGACAAAGCGACATCTTTTTCACTTAAATCTAGGATTTTCTGTGCTTCTTGTATGGTGTGCTGATAAAAGCAGTTTGCATTAACTAGACTATGCTGTAAAGATAATTGCTCACCCGAATTTACGCTTTCTGAATACTGCTGTTGTGAGATATAATTTTCTTTGAGCATTTCTTTCAACACCAAGTTGCGTCTATTTAAGCAGTTTTCCAAATTATTGATAGGGGAGTAATAGGAGGGAGATTTGATTAGCCCTGCCAAAGTTGCACTTTGTGCAAGATTTAACTCACTTGCCGAACAGTTGAAAAAAGTTTGAGCCGCCCTTTCTATACCTATTGCACCATTTCCGAAATAGATAACATTTAGATAAGTTTCCAAAATGTCATTTTTACTATATTTATTTTCTAATTTAGTGGTAAGATACGCCTCTTGAATTTTTCGTTTTAAAGTTTTATCACGCGTTAAATGAGTGTTTTTTATTAACTGCTGACTAATTGTAGATGCCCCTTGTTTTGCATATCCATTAGTAATATTATCAAAACTTGCTTTCAATATTCTTTTAAAATTAAGCCCGTTATGCTGATAAAAACCTTTGTCCTCAATGGCAATAAAAGCGTTTTTTGTCCAGTCAGATAACTCTTCTAATTTTGTAATGGCTTTTCCGTTTGCCGAAGTTTGTTCTAGTAAAATATCTCTATTGTCATAAAAGTTTAATTTCGTGTCAAAATTGCCTAATAAAGTTTTGTTGCTTAGTAAATTTGGCTCTAACTCCTGAATACAAACATATGTGTATACAGACAGCCCACTTATTACCATAACCACTATCACACCCATAAATATCAAAAATTTGACTATTTTTTTCATAAAGCCCTCTTATTGTGTATTATGAAACAAAAAGCCACCTTTAATTCTTTTTTTGTTGAGTTTTTTCGAAAGTTATAGTATAATAAACGCACAAGGAGAATGGTATGCAATCAGGAAAATACTTTATTTTTACCTATGGATGTCAGATGAATGTTCACGAGTCTGAAAAACTTGCGGGGATACTGGAATCCAGAGGGTATACACAAGCGGATGCTTACCAAGAGGCTTCCATTTTAGTATATAATACTTGCTGTATTCGCGAAAGTGCAGAGCAAAGAATTATGGGTAATATAGGAAATGCAAAGCCCTTAAAGCAAAAAAATCCAGATTTGATAGTAGCCGTGTGTGGTTGTATGCCTCAGCAGAAAAAATCAGAGGCTATGTTAAAGAGAAAATTTCCCTTTATAAATATTGTTTTCGGCGCTAACAATGTGGAGTATTTTGGTGAATATTTGGACTTGTTTTTAAGCCAAAAAAAGTATCAGGCTAATATACTTGAAGAACAATCATATCAGCAAAACGCAATCGGAATCCCTATCATCCGCAGTAATCAACTATCCGCTTATGTTAATATAACTTATGGATGTAATAATTTCTGCACTTACTGTATTGTTCCGTATGTGAGGGGGAGAGAGCGAAGTAGATTGCCTGAACAAATTCAGTCTGAGGTTAAGGCTTTAATAGAGGTCGGAAAATATAAAATAATAACTTTGTTAGGTCAAAATGTAAATTCATACGGTAATGATTTTGTGGACCATAGAATAACTTTTCCTCAACTGCTTGAAAGTATAGCACAAATTGAAGGTGATTTTGAAATCCGTTTTATGAGCAGTCATCCCAAAGATTTATCTGATGAGTTGATAGAGGTTATTGCTCGCAACCCAAAAATAAGTCGTGCAGTTCACTTGCCTATTCAAAGCGGAAGCAACTCCGCTCTTAAACGAATGAATCGAAATTATACGCGTGAGAAGTATTTAGGAATTATTAAAAAAATGCGTGAAAAAATACCTGATGTAACTTTGTCCACGGATATTATTGTAGGCTTTGTGGGGGAAAGTGAGCAAGAGTTTCAAGAAACGGTTCAGGTTATAAAAGAAGTAAAGTTCAGCAATGCCTTTATTTTTATGTATAGTAAAAGAAAGGGGACAGTGGCCGAAACAATGGAGGGTCATTTGCCTTTGGAAGTTAAAAAAGAGCGAATTCATACTTTGTTGGAGATGCAAAAAGAAATTACTCACCAACATTTTACTGAGCGTATTGGTAAAATTGAGCACCGCGTTTTGATAGAAGATGAAAGACCTACTCAATATATAGGCAAAACACAGTGCGGAAAAGTGGTTAAAATAGATAGAACACAGGATTTAACAGTAGGGCAATTTGTAGAGGTTAAAATAAAAGATTATAAAAGCGGAAATTTATATGCGGAGGTAGTATAGTGGCACTTTCAAAAATGATGCAGCATTATTTAAAAGTGAAGGAACAGAATAAAGATTCTATTCTTTTCTATCGTCTTGGTGATTTTTATGAAATGTTTTTTGAAGATGCTCAACTAGTTTCAAAACTATTAGGAATAGCACTCACTGGCAGAGCCTGCGGATTAGAAGAAAGAGCGCCTATGTGCGGAGTTCCTTTTCATAGTGCTGAAACTTATATAACGCGTTTGCTAAACCTTGGATACAAGGTAGCAATGTGTGAACAACTATCTGAGCCAAAGGCGGGGCAGATAGTTGACCGTGATGTAGTTCGTGTGATAACGCCCGGAACTATCATAGAAGAAAATATGCTAGATTCACAGAATAACTTTATAGTTTCGGTATGTTCAAGCGGGTTGGATAAAATAGGCGTTTCGTGGTTAGATGTGTCTACGGGCGAGTTTAATATGGCACAATTCAATGGAGAAACTGCGTGGAATAGTTTGAACGATTTTTTGACCGGAGTTCGTCCTAACGAGATAATTTGTAACAAGGAAGTTTTTACTGAAAGTATAACTTTGCCTTGCGTTATAACTGAGTTAGTTCCTAAGTTCTATCAATTTTTAGAATTTGCTTTTGATTTATCTAATGCTTCAAAAAATATTTTAAATCAGTTAAAAATTGGCAGTTTAGCCGTTTTAGATAGTGAAGGCAAAGATATAGGGATATGCGCGGCGGGGGCTTTGTTGGAATATGTTGCACAAACTCAGAAAAGAAGTTTAACTCATATAAACCATTTAAACATACAAAAAGATTCTTCTTTTTTATATTTGGATGCTACCGCAAAACTTAACTTGGAGTTAACCGAAACCTTATTTGAGAGAAAAAGAAAAGGTTCACTGATTTGGGTACTTGACCACACTTTAACCGCTATGGGGAAAAGGAATCTGGCTAATTGGCTGGAAAGACCTTTACGCTCAGAGAAAGAAATCAATCAACGCTTAGATGCTGTTGAAGAACTTATAAAAAACAACTCTACGCGTGATCAGTTGAGCGAAATTTTAAAAACATTTAGTGATGTGGAAAGGATTTGCGGACGGGTATCTTTTGGTAGTGTTGGACCGCGTGGTTGTGTAGATGTTCAGAAATCACTGGAAAAGTTACCAAAAATAAAAACTTTATTAGGGAAATCCTCTTCTAGTTTACTCAAAGAGTGTTATGATAATATCTTTGATTTTTCCGAACTTTCTTCTTTGTTAAAAAGTGCGTTTAAGGAAGAAGTTCCGATATCCACTAAGGATGGGAACTTTATTCGTATGGGATTTAATGAGGAGTTGGATTCCTACATATCCGCAAAACAAGAGGGGCGACAGTGGTTGGCGGAATTGGAGATGAAAGAAAGGGAGTTGACCGGTATCCGAACTTTGAAAATCAAGTTCAACAATATTGTAGGATACTTTTTCGATATTCCTACATCACAAAAAGATAAAGTTCCTTTTCGTTTTGAGCGCAGACAATCTCTTATAAATAGCGAACGCTATACTTCGGAAGATTTAAACAAGTTGGCTGGAATTATTCTAGGAGCCGAAGAAAAAGCCTTTAAGTTAGAGCAAGAAATATTTAATACCTTGCGTGAAGAAATAAAGAAAAACATAGAAAAAATACAAACATCTTCGAAATATATAGCAATACTAGATTCTTTAATATCTTTTGCACAAGTGTCTATGAGCAATAAATATGTTCGACCGATTATAGATGAAAAAGTTCAACACCTTCGAATAGAAAATGGAAGACATCCTGTGGTGGAAAGGTTAAACAAAAATGAAAGATTTGTTCCGAATAATACTACTTTAAATAAAGATTGCCGAACTATGATTATAACTGGGCCAAATATGTCCGGAAAAAGCACTTATATGAGACAGGTCGCTTTGATTGCTATTATGGCGCACATTGGCTGTTTTGTTCCTGCAACTTTGGCTGAAATCACCATTTGTGACCGAATATTTACCCGAATTGGCGCAAGTGATAATTTAGGTATGGGGCAAAGCACCTTTATGGTTGAAATGGTAGAGGTTGCAAATATTGTGCAAAACGCGACAGATAAAAGTTTACTTATTCTAGATGAAATCGGGCGAGGCACTTCCACATATGATGGATTGAGTATTGCTTGGGCAGTTATAGAGTATATTACTATGCAGTTAAAATCCTTTACACTTTTTGCTACTCACTATCACGAAATAACGGACCTTGAAGGACAGATACCTGGAATTAAAAACTTTCAGGTAGCCGTAAAAGAGTTTAATAACAATATCATCTTCTTACATAACATTGTCCCGGGAAGTGCAAATCGAAGTTTTGGTATAGAGGTCGCGAACTTAGCAGGCATAACACAGCAAATAGTTGAGCGCGCCAAAGAGGTTTTACATACGCACGAAGAAAATGCTTTCAATACCTCTTCCTTATCTAAAAACACACCTGTCCTTCCAGAACAAAAAAATCAAAATACACACATAATTGATGAACTTAAAAAAATAGAACCGAACATTTTAACACCACTAGAAGCGATTTCAAAATTATCTGAATTAAAAGGAATGTTAAAGGAGTAATTATGGCAAAAATAAATATTTTAGAGCCAAGTGTTTTTAATAAAATAGCGGCTGGGGAAGTGGTGGAACGGCCTTCTTCTGTTGTAAAGGAGTTGGTAGAAAACAGTATTGATGCTGGCGCCACTGAGATTGATATAGAAATTGTGCAAGGTGGAATTTCTCTTATTCAGGTGACTGATAACGGCTGTGGCATAGAGGAGAAACAGTTAGTAAAAGCATTTTTACCCCACGCAACCAGTAAGATTTCCGAGGCTGATGATTTGGAAAGCATACTCACCTTAGGTTTTAGAGGGGAGGCTTTGGCATCCATAGCCTCAGTCAGTGAAGTGATTATGACTAGTAAAACCAAAGAAGAAGACTCTGCTAATATTATAAGGTTGCAGGGAGGAGAAATTATAGAGCAAACTCAAACAGGTGCTCCAAACGGAACTCAGATACAGGTGAAAAACTTGTTTTTCAATATCCCTGTTCGATATAAGTTTTTGAAAAAGCCTAAACAAGAGGAATTGGCGGTTACTGAAATACTTTCCCGCTTAATTTTGGCTAACCCGAACATTGCTTTTAAGTATACCGCGGAGGGTAGGGTGGTATATCAAAGTAACGGGCAAGGTTTGGAAAATGCTTTATACACTATTTATAGTTCGAAGGTTGAGGATAAAATAATACCAATAAACAACAAGGTAGGGGATATGGAAATAAAAGGCTTTATCTGCAAGCCTAGTTTTTCAAAACCTAATAGCACTTATCAAACCATTATTATTAACGGCAGGTATGTTAATTGTAAGCTGATTAGCGCAGCGGTAGGCAGGGTTTATGATGATTATTTAATGAGTCGAGCATTTCCATTTTTTGTTTTACATATAAATTTGCCTATTGAAAATGTGGACATCAATGTTCATCCTAACAAGTTAGAGGTTCGTTTTAAGGACCAGCAAAGTATTTTTGGTGCAATCAATCATACCGTAGATAAGGCGTTGCTGGATTTTAGAAATTCAGAAAACACTGAGGAAGAACCTGTTAGAATAAATGCTCAGGAGTATAATCAAAATAGCAGTATTTTGAACAATATCACCTTTGCTCAGCCGGTTGCAAGTTTTTCTGTTCAGGAACAAGAGCCTTCTTCTTTGACTGAAATTATACTGGAAAAGAGTATGCCCGAAGGGAGCGAAATAGAAAACATCAAAGAACCTCAGTCCGTGCTTCAACAGTTTTTATTTGATGAAAAAGACCAAGCCTTTAATCTTTTATCTTTAAAAATTGTAGGGAAAATTTTCAATACTTTTATTCTTGTAGAAATGGATGATAAGGTTTATATAATAGACCAGCACGCGGCGCACGAAAGAATTTTATATGACAAATTAACCGAAACCTTGAAAAGAGGTGAGTTTTTTGCTCAACCTATGCTTATTCCTTATATTCTAGAAACAAATAACATTGAGCATCAGTTTATACTGGATAATATAGGAAATTTACAAAAATTAGGTTTCGATATAGAGGATTTTGGAAGCAATAGTTTTAAAATATCTACTATTCCGTATAATCTGCCCGATATACAGATAAGCATCTTTTTTAATGATATTTTAAAAGAAATGAATACTATTTTAAATTTAAAAACGGAAGATTTCGTTTTGGATAAACTGGCTCAATCTGCCTGTAAACACGCAGTGAAAGGTGGGGATGATTTAACAAAAGAAGAAATACAAAGTTTATTGCAAAATCTTGCAACCGGAGTTCAACTTCAATGCCCTCACGGCAGACCTTTTGTAATAGAGTTGAGCAGAAAAGATATAGATAAGTGGTTTAAGAGAGTGCTATGATGAAACAAAAAGTGTTGTTAATCGGGGGAAGCACTGCGGTAGGTAAAAGTAAGTTCGCTCTTGAACTTAGTAATAAATTGAAAATTGAAATAATTTCTGCCGACTCTGCTCAGGTATACAAGGAATTGAATATAGGAACGGCAAAACCAACGGATAAGGAAAAAAGTCTTTGTCCACATCACCTTATAGACATTAAAGAGGCGCACCAAACTTTCAATGCCTTTGATTTTACAGTTGCGGCAAAAGAGGTTATCGAGCAAATATCTCAAAGAGGCAATTTGCCCGTTCTTGTTGGTGGGACAGGATTATATATGGAATCTTTGTTGTATAATTATGATTTTGACAACAAGCAAAGAAGCCAGCACTCTGCATATGACTATAAACTGTTTGTCCTGCATAAAAATAGAGAAGTTCTATATGAACAAATTGAAAAGCGCGTGGATGGAATGCTGGAAAAAGGGCTAGTAGCCGAAGTTCAAAAATTAAAGCAGCAGAGCATAGATGAGAAGTGTCAGTGTATGCGAGCGATAGGTTACAAGGAAATACTATCTTATATGAGAGGTGAGATGGACTATCAAACGGCAATTCAAAAAATCAAGCAAAATACCCGAAATTATGCAAAGCGACAAATAACTTGGTTCAAGCATATGAACGCAAAATGGGTAGATACAGAAAAAGAATGGGGGAGTGCCCTACAAGAAATAGTTAACCTTTATAAAGAGTATGAAAAGTAAGGGTGTGGATTTTCACCCGAGGTTTTTGTCAAAAAATCGTTAAACTATTCCACGCAGTTCTCCATTAGATTGTGCCATATTAAAATCGCCCGTAGATACATATACAACCACAAAAACGCTAAGATAAAAATAAAATGAAGTAACCTTTATGGATTACTTCATTTTGTTCATATTATATTTATTATTTATAGATTTCTAATTAAACGACTATTTGCATTATACTCTATCACTTATAGATTTCTGATTAAACTGACTTTTTATTATCTATACATTACTGATTAACCGATTATTGTTTACAATATATTTTATTATTTATAGATTTCTAATTAGACCTACAACTTTTCCTATTATAGAAACATCTTCAAAAATCATAGGCTCCATTGAGGCGTTTTCAGGTTGCAATCTAAAATGCCCTTTTTCTTTAAAGAAACGCTTTACTGTCGCGGAGTCCTCTATAAGCACGGCCACAATTTCACCATTATTTGCCGTGTTCTGTCTGCGAACCACTACTCGGTCACCGCTCATAATGCCCGCTTCAATCATACTTTCACCTTGAACAGTCAGCATAAACAAGTCATCACCACGAAACAATCCTGTGGGCATATAGAAGACTTCTTCATAATTTTCTACGGCCAAAATAGGTTCTCCTGCCGTAATGTTACCCAAAACAGGTATAGGCTGGTAGGAGTTTATAATCTCTAACATTTGAGTGTTTTTATCATTAATAATTTCAATAGCACGATTTTTTGCTGTGCTACGACGAATGCGTCCCTGCTTTTCAAGGTGGTTTAAATAATAGGTTATGGTAGATGTGGAGTTTATTTTTAATGCTTCACACATTTCACGAACAGATGGGCAAAAACCATTATCTTTTTTATATTTTACTAAAAAATCAAACAAAGATTCCAATTTTATTTCCATATTTTTTTTCATTTCATACCTCAAACATTTATATTTGAGATAATTTTAACATAGGCAACCATAAAAGTCAAACATTTGTTCGACATTTTATTATTTTCTTAATTTAACTTTATTTGCTGCATCCCTACGAATGTCTTCACTGATTGCCGCATAGTGGCGTTTAGTAGTGTTAACATCTTTATGCCCCAAAACATCTGCTACAACATAAATATCCTGCGTTTCGCGGTATAGGTTCGTTCCGTAAGTGCTCCTTAATTTATGGGGGCTGATTTTTTTTAATGGGGTGACTATGGAACTATACTTATTTACTAAATTTTGCACAGCGCGAGTAGATAGTCTTTTTTTCTGCAAAGATAGAAACAGCGCTTTTTGGTTTGCATCTAAACCCTCAATTTGTTTTCTTTTATCTATATATTTTTTTAACGCATCTGCAACCTCTTCAGAAAAATACAGCACTGTCTGATTGCCACCTTTTCGAATCACTTTAAAGCCATTTATCTTGAAATCTATATCATCAATATCTAAACCAACGCACTCACTCACACGAATACCCGTTCCTAAAAGTAAACTAATCAAAGCAAAATCGCGTTCGGTTGTATGCCTATGAAAAGCCTGTTGGGTAGGGGATAGGGCAAACCCCGTTTCCACCTGATCTAATAGACTAGACATTTCGTCATCCTCTAAACGAACAATTTCTTTTTGGTGTAATTTTGGTAAATCTACTTTTGCTGTAATATTGTTTTGAATCTTTTCTTTTTTAAAGAAATACTTAAAAAATGAGCGTAGAGTAGATAGTTTCCGTGCCTTTGCTTTTTCGTTATTGTGATAAGTCCTTCCTTTAAAAGTATAAACTGTGAGGTAAGATGAAAACAACTCTAAATTAGAGGCTGTTACATTATTCAAGTCCATTAAACCAATTTGGCTAACCTTTTTTTCTACGAAATTATCTATTTCTTTCGTTAAAAAGTCGAAAAAAATACGCAAATCATAAGCATAATTTATCTGAGTTAGGGGAGTGGTCTGATTTTCTATACCTAGAAAAAACTCACTACAAAAATAGGGTAAGTCCTTTTTTAGTTCGCGTAAGCGTATGGTTATATTATCCTTTCTTTCGATATAATACTTTTCAGACATAATTCCTCCTAAGTTTTGATTATAATAGTGAAATTACATTCAATATTTAAATAAATTATAGCATTTTCATCAATAAAAGTCTAATGTTTTAAGAAATATTTTACGCATAGTTTGTTTTTAGTAAAATAATTCAAATTAAACTGCAATCAAAACCCACAGTTTTCTATGCGGAAATCATACTTCTAAGAAGTTCTATGTATTTTACTGAGGATACTGAACCCTTTCTAAAAATCAATAATTTAACTGAGTGTGTCAATTAGGATGCCACAAAAAAATAATACTGCGCTTATTTATTATTGAATAGAGCAATGCTAATTATTTATTATTAAGTAATGCTTATTATCATTTCATAAAGAACTATGCTTATTTGTTCTTGAAGGGTGTGAGTTTAGGGTCATTTAAAATCAAGTTTTGCCTCTCAATTAAGATTAGAGGCTATACCAAAATAGGAAATAGATAGAAAATAAAAAAATCGATTTAAATCATCCGAACTAGAAAAAAGCATTACTAAAAAGAACAATGCTAATTATTTATTATTAAGTAATGCTATTATCATTTCATAAAGAACTATGCTTATTTGTTCTTGAAGGGTGTGAGTTTAGGGTCATTTAAAATCAAGTTTTGCCTCTCAATTAAGATTAGAGAGTATAAAGTAAAGGTTAAATTATCAAAATTGATTTCAAACAATAAAGAAGGCAAATCCTTCCCTATATTCAAATCCCTATGTTTATGACATTAGCCCGAACTCATTTTTTGTGGTGAGTTTTGGAATACTTTCAATACCGCTTTGGTAAAGGCATCTATGTAAAGTAGGGGGCACAAGTTGTATTTTGCTGTTTGTTTAATTACCTTAAAACCTTTTGTTTTATCATACCGCAAATACAACAATGGAATGAAAAATATAACATAATTTTTACATATATACTATGCATTTTTAGCAGATGCTAAGTTTTAATTTTAAGTTTGGAATTATAACCTAAATAAAAGCGGTATTATGTAAGAGGCTAAAATTATATAATTATGCAAAGGGTTAATTGTTTAAGAACAACTGTATTTAGAGCATAACTATGCGTAAAACTTGTCTTTTACGCATAGTTATAAAATGCTTTTATTCCATAAAAGTATCTATTTCTTCTTAACCCACCCCTATGTCCTCTGCTTTTACTCTATAAATCAAGCCCTACATACTACTGCTTTATACTATAAACATTCCTCACACACTACTTGCTCTTACTCTTCACTCCCTATACCCTACCCTATTCCTATAAAACTTTTAATAACACCGCTTTTATTTAGGTTATAATGTCAACCTATATTCTATCCTACTCTTTTTTATTTATATAAAAATGTTTACAAGGCTTGTTTTACACTTTTATGTATTCCTACTCAAACAAACCTTTTGCTTTTGAACTTATCTCTTTCTTTTGTTTAAACTGTTATAGGTTTCGCTACCTCTGTTAATGCTCACATATCCTTTGAAAAACTCTAACATATAAGTCTTTACAAGTATAATTAAGATAGTTTGCTTTCATTGATATATGTTTACCCCTGCATCATTTTTCCTTACTGCATCCACAGTTGGCATTTCCAAGCCCCCTATCCCAACAGCGAAAGTGTCGCATATTACCTAAATAACTCTAACAGGTAATCCCCTTTTCTAAGCAGGTCTCTACTCTCTTTATAGTTGCTTAAAATACTTTTAACAACTTTCCAAAAAAGATTAGAATGATTTAATTGTAACATATGGCTTAGTTCGTGAACTATAACATAGTCCATAATATCTGGCGGCAACATAACCACGCGCCAATTTAATTTAATATTTGATTCTTTATCACATAACCCCCAAGTTCTTTTGCTGTTGCTAAATTTAACAGTGTTAGGTTCTAATTGCATTAAATTTGCAAAATATACCATTCTTTGAGAGAGTAATTTCTTTGCTTGTGTTTTTAATGTTTTAGATATTTCATATATTTTTTTATCCTCATTATCTTTCCATTTAACCGGAACCCAACAACAATCTTTATAGAACCCAACCTCTTTAATTTTATCTATAAAAACCACACTGTATGCCACACCACAAAATAAAACTTTATTATAATTTAAAATATCGAAATTGATTTTTCTATTGTTCAAGACTCTGTTTTGATGAAGAGTAATCCAGTCCTCTTTATCTTTTATAATATTTTGAATTTTTTCATACGAACAGTTTATAGGAGCTCTTACTATCAGATTTCCTTGTGGGGAAATTTGTAATGCGATAGATTGTCTTTTCGTTCTCAACAACAAATCAATTTGTATCACTTCCCTACCCTCTCCACTTTTATTTAATCAAGTTCATTATATCAAAAATTAACAATATGGTGCAACAAAAATCTTATAAAAATTATCTAGCAGTATTATGTTGTGCACAGTATATCATTTTACGAACTGCTAAAAAGGTAAGAAAATGCCTAAAAATGCAATGTTTTGGTATTATATTCTGCATAGCACCCCCTATTTTGTTGACTTTACCCTATTTTTCAAATATAATTTAAGAAATGGAGGGAAGTTTATGGTAAGCAATATAAGCACCCTTATCCTAACCGCATTAAAGGATAAAAGTCTTTATGGTTTGGAAATAATTAAAAGCATTCAGGAAGAAACGAACGGTGAGTTGACTATAAAACAGCCCAGTTTGTATAGTGCTTTACGCCGTTTGGAAACACGAGGTTTTGTAACTTCTTATTGGACCGATAGTGAGTTGGGGGGAAAAAGACATTATTACACCATAACTTCCAACGGGTTAGATTGGTTGAAAAATAAACTCTCTATGCGAGAGGTTGAAAAAAAATTCATAAAAAATAAAGCGGATGATTTATTTAAGAATGAGGACACAAATACGGATGAAAAAAATATAAACCTTAAAGAATCAGACTCTGCTATAAAACAATATTCTTCGCACGAAAAAAATGAGGGCAGTTTTAGCGAGGTTCAGCGAGCATATGTTTATCCTAAAAATGATTATCCGGAATATCAAGTAAGCAATACAAGTAAGAAAGAAGAGTCCGATGAGAGTGTTGCCAAAATCCAAACTGATAATGACAGTGTTGACAAACCTCTTCCTGATTTTGACCATAAAGAATATAATGAGGAACCCTCCTCTGATGTTCAAAAAGATAATGATTCTCTTTTTCCAAATGTTGATAATAGTTTGGAATTTGAAGATATTTTAAATGAAGATATTGAAGAGGATAACCTATTTCAGGGAGAAGAAATAAATTATAAAGATATTTTAGGTGACCTATATTTAGATGAGGATAAGGTTGACAGCATTGACAACACCCCCAACCCTACGCCGGAAAAAGACAAGGACCATTCTGAATATCAATATATGCAGGAAGATAATGCTAGGGTTCTAAATAAGGGACACGAATACGCAAGGCATTTTGAAAGCATTCTCACAGGAAAAGATGACTCACCTAAATCAGAGCCATTAAATCCGGCTAGTATAAAACTACTTGAAGAGATAAGTAAGCGCCACAAAAAAAACCTAGAATCAAAAGAAAAAATTGTAACTGAACAATTAGAAAGTAGACGGGCGAATCCGAATGAAGAGGAAGAGTTTAATCAAGATATTTTAAAACAAGTTAAAATTAAAAGAAACTCCCCTACTCCCCATCAGCGAGAAACTAAATACATACTAATAAACAAATTAAAGAACACTGCACACATCATCCTATTCAGTATAATGCTTGTGGAGATTGCCATCTTTTTTGCTGTGTATGGAATTCTAAATTGGTTGGGACTAGAACAATACCTTTTATTTGGTAGCGCTCTGTTTCTTATTTTATTTATTTTTTTAATAAATGCTGTTCAGTATAAAAAGTATCCGGATAAAAAAATTCGTAAAAAAATAAACTGGGGATTAAAACTAGTTTATAGAATAATAGCAACCTTTTTGCTCATAGTATTTACCATTTCAATAAACCTACTTATAGGAATGAATGATTTCTTTCAATATGATTATTTATTAAGATGGTTACTCCCTTGCACTCTTTTCCTAAATATTATTACAATATGGGTGATAAATCTTCTTATATCTCGCAATGAAAAATATAAACTATAAATCTAAAAACATTCGCAACTCTGAGCAAATCCCCTGTTAAAAGCAGTTGAAGCAATGCCAAAAACATACAATATAAAAAGCCTTAAATAATTTATTTAAGGCTTTTTATTTCTGTTATAATTAAATTTTGTAATTCTGCCAAAACATAGCAATAAAACTCATTGAAGGCTTTTTATTTCAAATTAAATGTAATATTTAATATTACTTACGCATTAAATTTTATAAAACATTCCGAACAATCTATTTCTTAATTTTTTTTCGGTTAGTTTTGCTTTTTTGTTTTTTCGTAATTGATGAAGATTCCTCCGAGTTGCTTTCAATAGCGGTATCTATATTTATCTCTTCACTTATTGTTTCGTTATCAATTTTTTGCAGTTGTAGTTTGTTACCTTTCTTCTTAGTGATTCGTTCTGAAAGCCTAATTATAAAACTTTCTATTTTTGCTTGATGTTTATAACTTAGCACAAAAAGCACCAGCATAATAATTATTAAAATACCCCAAACTATCAATCCCCACCCTGAGAAAGGAATTATCTCTCCGCCTGCCAAATAACACATCGGAATTATTGCGACTGGTCGGGCAATGAACATAGTCCAAGTAAAGAAAGATAATCTCATAGTGGTCATTCCGGCAACCATACATAAAATGTCATCTGGGAAAAACGGGAACAACATCATTAAAAAGAACAAGTATTTACCTTTATCGTATAATAATTTAGAATATTTATGACAAGACTCTTTACCTATTAACCAACTTACCACCTTCTCCCCCAAAAAGCGTCCTATGAAAAATGCTACGTAGGATGCAATTATTATAGAGAATAAACTTAAAATCATAGTCACAGTTGGTCCAAATAAATAGACTCCGGCAACGGTGGTTACAACGGCTGGAATGGGAATCAATACCACTTGTAAAAATTGTATAATACAAAAAACAACCATCCCCCACGCGCCCGTGCTGGCTATAAACTCTTGCATAGCGTCCGCTGACTCAAACAGTTCTCCATACCCCAAAAAGATTATCAGTTGATAAATCCAAGTAAATAATGCTATAATAACAATAGTTACAAAGCAGGTTTTAAATAAAGCAAAACGCCGAAGAGCAAATGCTATAATAGATATAATCACTAGCAGACAAGATGCAACAATTAAACAAATTTTTAACCATTCGGAAATGTCAAATAAAAAAAAGTAGGCGAACAAATTCAGCCCTGTCAATATAATAGAAGAAATTAGTAAAACTATATTTGCCACGCTATACTTTCTTTGAGTTTCCATAGTAATATTATAACTTTATTTTTTAGTTTGTCAAATGTATTCTTTACTTTTTTAAATTTCTATGATATAATAAATCAGTTTTTGGAGGAATGCTGTGGGTCACCAAATCGATTCGCTAAGAAAGGATAAAATACTGGAAGTGCGCAATATCACAAAAACCTACAAGAAAACTAAGGTTTTGAGCGACATTTCTTTTGATGTTTTTGCAGGTGAGATTTTTGGATTTTTAGGGCCTAATGGTGCAGGGAAAACAACTTTAATTCGTATAATTTGCGGACTTACCCCCCCTACCTCAGGAGAAGTTTTTATATGTGGAAAATCTGTTCAAAAGCAATTTGAAAAAGCGATTATTAACTTGGGTGCTATGATTGAAAATTGTCAAGTGTATCATTATATGTCCGGGTATCAAAATTTAGTGTATTATGCTGGACTTTATAGTAGGATTGACCACGAAAAAATTGATGAAATTGTTGAATTGGTAGATATGAAAAGTCGTATACACGATCCCGTTCGCACATATTCTTATGGAATGCGTCAAAGAATCGCGATGGCACAAGCATTATTGCATAACCCTAAACTTTTAGTTTTAGACGAGCCAACTAATGGTTTGGATGCAAATGGGGTTATAGAACTTAGACAATCGCTAAAAATTCTAGTAGCAAAAAGTAAAATTGCTGTTTTAGTGAGTAGTCATATATTATCCGAAATGGAGAAATTATGCGACACCTTCGCTGTTGTGGATAGAGGGGTTGTCTTGGAAATGCGAACTATGGATGAAATAAGAAAAAGTGATGCAGGGAATAAGCATATATCAATGAAAGTAAACTATCCTAATTATACCTGTAAAGTAATCTTTTCAGACCTTGGGATAATGCCCGAAATTGTGGGTGGAAATGTGCTTATACCAAATGATAAGCCTCTCTTGAAAGAAGTACTTAAATTGTTGAAAAATAAGAATATAACTGTTTATGAAACAAAAGTTGAGACAAAAAGTTTGGAAGAATTATACCTTGATATATTAAAAACAAAGAAGGATAAAAAATGAGTTTTTTCCGTTTACTTAAAGGTGAATTGAATAAGATTTTGATGAGACCTATTTTATATGTAATAGTAAGTATATTAGTTATTACATTAGTTTTTTCTTTTATCCTATTTAACCCTGCGGAACGAACAGATGGAATTTTTCCCCAATATGAGAATGAGCAAACAGTAAACGATGTGTATGGTGTGTTTGTATCAAAAACCAACCCTAAGGGAGAAGAGGCAACTCACCAACATATGGAGAATTCTTATTCAGAGATACAAGGTGCAAAAGACATTAACAACAGCATATCTCTTGAAAACCTCTCTTCTAGTATGGCTTTGGTTGAAGAAAAAATAGAAAATTATAGAAATTTTGACACCTCTTTGATTGAAGATGAACTGGCAAGTGAGCAAGAAAAAAATGTTCACCAGGAACTCAAAGCAAGCATAGAAGATTTGAAGAATTTATATGAAGTGAATATTAACTCCGCCACATCTCCCCTACTTGTGCAAACGGCGGTTCATAATGAGTTAAATCAGTTGTTTTTATCCACATTAAACATTTTAAACACGCAGAATTTAGACCAACATCAAACACATAAAAGCATTCGAACCATCCTTGAAGCAAATCAAAGTATAGGAAAAATGAATACTTTAATAAAAACTTTGGCATTAAAATCTGTTAACGAAAATAAACTTGAAGAACTGGAAGAAAATATTGAAAAAGCACAAAACTACTTGAACACTTTAATGGTTCAAATTGAAGAAATAGAAGGCGAAGGTGATAATGAGCGAGTCGCCGAACTTAAATCCTTAGTAACGCGTTATTATTTGGTTGGGCAAAATGTATCCAATCTTATAAGCACTACTGTTAAATATTATCCGGTATTGAATATGTCAAGCGCTGAAATAAATAACTATTTTGGCTATGCTGATATACATTCTTATCAAATTACAGAAAAAATAACCTATCAAAAATTTCTGTTAAACAATAATGCGGTCAGCACTGACTATGCAAATGTTTACTCCCCTACCCGAACTTCAAATGCCCAAAGCAATGCTTTTGATTTTATATATTTTGGGCTTGAAACCACTAGTTTTATAATAATAATTTTCACCGTTGTTATCGCGGCAGGAATGTTGGCAGGAGAGCACTCTAACGGAACTTTAAAATTGCTTATGATAAGACCGTATTCGCGTAACAAAATTCTAGCCAGCAAATTTTTAGCGCCTATCATTTTTGCCACAATCTTCTTACTTTTCAGCACTATAATTTTATTTTTGATAGGGTTTTTCACAATGGGGGCAGACTTCACGCCCGTTTTGGGAATATTTAATGCCACCTTACCTTTTGTCGCCTCCCCTATTGTATTGGTTTTAATTTATTTAATTTGCCTGATTTTTAAAGTATTGATTTATGTTATCATAGCGGTAGCCATTTCTACAATTTTTCGTAGCAATGTTGCTGCTGTCGGAATCTCCACCACGCTTTATTTTTTACTGAGCATTCTAGGAACCATTTTCGCCAGTTCATACTGGTATGGCTTTTTACCTTTGAGTAATCTTGACTTGTTCAAATATTTTGGAGGCGCTTTTGTGGCTGGCGGTAGTGGTGGGCCGATTGCCCTTCTGTTCTCTTCACCGATATTTTATGGTGGAACTTTCGGATATAGTTTGCTTATCACGCTTGGTATAGGTGCAATTCTAACCGCGTGCACTTTTTGGATATTTAAGAAAAGAGAAATAAAATAATAAAAAAAAATAATAAGCAGCAATAACAACGGTAAAAATTATTATAAAACTAAAAAAATAATAAAAAATAATAAAAAAATGATAGGATTAAACTATCATTTTTTATATTAAAGCACTTAATATATGCAATTTTTCATAATGTATATAAGATAGATTTTTATTTTAAATTTAAGGAAACATCTTTCATTAACACAAAAGGCAATGATTTTTATGATTTTTATTTTATTCTTCTATTAGGATATTACCTTTTTCATCTTCATTTACATATCCCTCTTCCCAACGCGCCTTGTCTTTCTTGTCTTGGTCTGTAACAGTGTCAGGTAGATTTTCAATTTGGGAATTTATCTGAGCGAGTTGTCCATCTAACGCGTGCCCCTGACTTCTCATAGTAAACAATATTATAAACT